>NZ_JBEYYT010000092.1:25503-27441 GCF_040645715.1 Spirillospora sp. NPDC046719
ATTGGGGCGTCACGAGGAGGCGTTGGACGCTATCAGCCAAGCCGTCCAACTGTACCGGCAACTAGCCGACGCACGACCCGACGCCTTCCTACCCGAACTGGCTAGCGCATTGCATAACCAAGCGGCCAGCTTCTCAGGGCTAGAGAGGCCCGAGGAGGCACTGGACGCCATCAACCAAGCCGTTCAACTATACCGGCAACTGGCTACAGTTCGACCTGAGGAATTCTCCCTGAAACTAGCCGCTTCATCGGCGATCAATGGAATTATCTATCGATATAATGATCGTCCTGATGAAGCTGTACGCCTCGAAATACAATCCCTGGTAATTTCAGAGATGCTAGGTCAAAAAGAATTGACCAACGCCCTCAAGGTTTCGCTTCAGCGGACTTATGCGCGAGACGCCGAACTAGTCGTGTCCGCCTGGAGAGAGGTTGCCGGCGTAGCCCCCCCGTCGTGGCTGAGCGCGTAACACAAGCCGGGCGGCCGGGGCGGGTCGGCCCGGAGAGGCCGCATGCCCGGCCCGGACCCGACCGGCGGCGGCCGCGGAGCGGGCGCCCTTGAGTTCGTGGCGATAGTCCTCACCAGAGATCCTTCGGTGTCCGAGGTTGAGAGTCTGTGATCGCGTCGGCGGACGGCGGCACTCCGGTTTGAGGCCGGGCCCCGCGGTCCCGGGGGCGTGATGAGTGACCATCGGCCAGCGTGCGAGCGCGCCGGGGGGCGGAGTGTCTAACTGGGTGACAGTCGTGGCGTACACGGGTGGACGTCGGCAGTCGGGGAGAGATCGGTGTGCAGGGCCGGGGGCTGCGGGATCGCTGGGTGATCTTGGCTTACAAGCGAGGAGTCGGCGGTTCGAAACCGTCCGCGCCCACCAGCGAAAAGACCCTGTTCCCGATCAAGGGAACAGGGTCTTCATGCCATTAGCGTGCCATTAGCCGACGCGCGCGAGCACTCCGGCGGTCCCGTCGTCGTCATCCGGGTTCTCGTTGTTGATCTTGTCGTCCATCGCCTGGGCGATCGCCCGGTTCCCGCCCGCCGTCCGGTGCTGGTAGATCAGAGCGGCCCGCACGCTGTCATGGCCCATCCGTTCCATGAGGTCCCGGAGGGATGCGCCGGAGTCCGCCGCGAAAGTGTTTCCGGTGTGCCGGAGATCATGAAAGTGCAGGTCGGGGACGCCGAGCTTGGCCACGGTCTCGGTCCATTTGGTCGCCCGCCGGAAGTTGGCCCGCCGCAGCACGCCACCGCGCTTACCGGTGAAGATCAGCGCTTCGGGCTCCGGACCGGTGAAGTTGCCGAGATGCCGTCGCAGGTAAGGGATGACCGCCCGGGGGAGTGCCACCGTCCGCAGGCCCGCCCGTGACTTGGGCGGCCCGATGATCAGTTCGCCCGTGTCCAACTCGACCTGTGCTTGCCGGACGGTCACCGTACGCGCGTTGAGGTCCAGGTCCATGCGCCGGGGCGCCGCGACCTCGCCCCACCGCAGACTCGCGAACGTCGCGAGGAGCACGAGCGCACGCAAGTGCTCCGGAACCATCTCGGCCAGCTTGAAGACCTGGGCGACCGTGAGGACCGGCCGCTCGTCCGGCTTCTCTTCGCCGGCCCCTCTGATCCGGCACGGGTTGCGCGCGATGATCAGATCATCGGTCGCCGTCATCAGCACGGCCCGCAGCAGCCGGTACGCCTTCGCCACCTCGGACGCCCCTACGCCCGCTTCCAGAAGCGTCGCCCGCCACTCCCGGACCGCCGCCGTGTCGATCTTCCCGATTGGCAGATTGCCGAGATACGGCGTGATGTGGCGGCGGAGGAGCCCCACGTCAAGGGGCGGCGGTGCTCAGGCGGCTGCGCGGCCCCGCGCCTGGCCGCCCGGAGCGTGCGGCGTGGGCGCCGGTCACCGGGCGGCCGCGCCGGGCCGCGCATCGCGACGCGGCCGCCGGCCCCGCC
>NZ_JBEYYT010000093.1:0-27411 GCF_040645715.1 Spirillospora sp. NPDC046719
GCGCGCAGCAGCCGCCGCCGCGCCGCGAGCACCCCGGTGATCGCGGCGAGCGCCCAGCATCCCGCGGCCAGCCGCGCCTCGAACCCGCCCGCGCCCTGCACCGCGATCCGCACGATCATGATCGCGCCGAGCACGCCGGTGAGCGTGCCGAGCAGCGCGACGCGGCGCCGCCCCGGCAGCGGGTCCGGCGTGTCGAGCCGGAGCTCGCCGCGCTCCGGCGCCGCGCGGCCCGCCCCGTCCTTCGGACGCGGCGGCTCGTGGACGGCCGCGAGCAGCGCCGCCTCCTGGTCCAGCAGCCGCTTCTCCGCGGCGTGGTCGCGCGGCAGCGGCCCGGGCGCCGAGAAGCCGGGACCGGGCACGTCCCCGTCCGGCCCCTGGTGCCGCAGCGCCTCGTCCAGCGCGGGATCGAGCAGGTCGCTCGCCTCGCCGTCCAGCACGTGCATCGGGATGCCGAGCCGGCGCGCCGTCACGAACAGCGCCAGCGGCTCCAGTCCCATCGCCGTCAGCCCGCCGACCGCGGTCCGCCCGAACCGGTGGAAGACCGTCAGCATGCCGTCGCCGGTCGTGATCGCGAGCCCGTCGATGCGGTCCCGCTCGTAGCGGACCATCACCAGCCCGCCCTTGCCGATCCGCTCCAGCCCCGCCGCCGACAGCCGCCAGTACGGCCGGGGCCGCCGCCGGCGCGCCTCCGGCGCCGCGCCGAGCAGCCACGGGAACGCCGACACCGCCGCGATCAGCAGCGCCCACAGCCACACGGGCCGGATCGGCAGCAGCGCCAGCGCGACCGCCAGCAGCGCGAACGGCCCCGCCGCCACCGGCCGCCACCGACCCCCGGCCCCCGAGAGCCCGACGAGCTCGGTGTTCATTGGATTGCCCTCGGCGGTCGGGCCTTGGAGGCCCTCCCTTCCACGGGCAATGCGGCGATCGCCGCATCGCTTCGACTCGCCCTGGGGGCTCGCTGCGCGATCAAGTTCTCGCAAGCTCGAACTCGGCTTCGCACGCGATCGCAACGCTCGGGTCCGCGCGGGCCGGGCTTCAAGCCGTGGCGGGGCTTCAGTCCGTGGCGAGGGTTCGGGCCGTGGCGGGGGTTCGGGCCGCTGGCGGCGGTCGCCGGCGGCGGTCCGGTCGGGGGCTTCCGGGGCGTGTCACCCTGCGGCATGCGGCGCCCTCCTTCGGCGGGCAACGGGGCGAACGTGGGGGACGCTTCGGCTCGCTTCGCGATGGGATTCTCGCAAGCGCGGCGCCGGGTTCGCAGAGGTTCGGGGGTTCGCGGAGCAGACCGTGGCCGGACGGTCAGGTCGCGGCCGGCCGCCCGCGCCGCACCGGTCGCGGAGGTCGCACGGGTCATCCGCGTCTCCGGAACAGGCCGTAGCCGACGGCGGCGGCGATGGCGAGGGCGACGAAGAGCCCGGTCCGGACGCCGCCGGCGTCGCGGTGGCCCTGGTCGGCGTCGTCCTTCGCCGCCTTCTTCGCGGTCTTCGCGGAGGCCGACGGCGAGGCGCCGGCCTTGTCCGCGCCCGGCACCGGGACCTTGTAGACGGGCTGCTTGACGCCTTCCGAACCGGCCAGGAAGTACCTGCCGTCGGGCGTGTAGGTGATCGACTCGCCCTGCGGCTGGAACGGCAGCGAGACCGAGCCGAGGGACTTGCCGGGGCGGCCGTCCGGCGTCACGGCGTACATGCGGGCGCCGAAGTAGGTGCGGATGACGCAGGTGCTGCCATCGGGGGCGAACGCCCCGTCCGTCGCGATCGCCGGCGCATTGCCGATCTTGTGCATGACGTTGTAGCCGGACGTGCGCAGGTGCTTCGGCGCCTCGTAGATCGCGCCGCCGAACAGCTTGCTGGCGATGTAGAGCCGGTTCGTGCGCGGGTTGACCATGAGGGTCTCGGCGTTGCGCGGCCCGTCCGCGTACTTGATCCTGAACGCGGTGGCGCGGATCGTCTGGCTGCGCACCTGCGCGGGCTCCGGGATCCGGTAGACGGTGACGTACGGCCAGGCGCCGCCGAGGTTGTCGCCGATGTCGCCCATGTAGATCGCGGGACGGCCCTTCTCGTCCTTGCCGAGCGCCATCGCCTCCCAGTCGCGCGCCGTCGCGCCGCCCAGCGTCAGCACGGCCCGCACCCGCCCGTCCGGGCCCAGCGCGTAGATCTTGGGGACGCCGCCGGAGTCGTTGTGGGTGTAGACGATGCCGGGGTGCACCGTGCTCGCCGCGAGCCCGCTGGACTCGGTGATCCGCGGGTCGCCGATCGTGAAGGCCGTGGTGCCGGCGGACGCCGTCGCGGCCGCGGCGGGCGGGACCCGGCAGGCGGCGGAGGCGGCGCCGAGGGCCAGTGCGGTGGTGGCGCCGAGCAGGGCACGCGGGGCCGACGGACGCACTGACATCTCGTGATCAACCCCGTTCCCCCGCCCGGTCGATCATACGACGCGCCCCGCGAGCCGGGAGTGCCCCGGCGGTCAACGCAGCAGTGCTCCGATGACCACGGCCAGGATCAGCGCGGTCAGCACGGTGGGGAGCAGCCATTGGGGCGCGCGGTTCACGCATTGAGCTTATGCGGCGCCGTGCGCGGCGCGAACCGGACGGCGATGATCTGCATCTCATCTGGCATGTGCGGTTTGTTCGGGGTGGTGCGCTCGCCCTTCGCCGACGACCCGGGACGGGCGTCGGACGTGTTCGTGACCTTGGGCTCGCTCGCGGAGGAGCGCGGCACGGACTCGGCGGGGGTGGCGCTGCTCGGGGGCTGGCCGGGCCTCGCGCACGACGGGTGCCGGGTGGTGAAGGGCCGCGGCCGGTTCTCCGCCGTCTGGCGCACCGAGCTGCTCGCCGAGCTGGACCGGGCGCCGGTCGCGATGGGCCACACCCGCTGGGCGACGCAGGGGTCCCCGGCGGACGCGGCGAACGCCGCCCCGATGCTGGTCGCCGGGCCGGGACCGAAGTCCGCTGGCATCGTCGGGACGCACAACGGCGACGTCGACGCCGGGGCGCTGCGGGCCCGGTTCGGGCCGCCCGCCCCGTCCGGCGGGACCGACAGCGAGGCGATCCTCCAGGTGCTCGCCGGGCGGGGCGAGCCGTCCGGGGTCACGGAGGCCCTGGAGGCGCTCGTCGGACGGGCCGCGCTCGCGTGGGTGGACCGCGACCGTCCGACCCAGGTGCACCTGGCGCGGGCCGCGCTGAGCCCGCTCGCCGTCGCCGTCGACTCCGAGCAGAACATCTACTGGGCGTCGAACCCGCGCTGGTTCCGGGTGGTGCAGCGGTACACGCGGGTCCGGTTCGCGACGATCGTCATGCTCCGCGAGGGCACCTACATGCGGGTCGGCACCGAGCGCGCGCCCGGGCGCCGCGACCGGCCGCAGGTGCTGGCCGCGGCCTCCTTCGTCCCGACGGCGCGGCCCGCGGACCACGACGACCGGGTCTGGACGGGCTTCACCGAGGCCGACCGCGCCCGCGACCGCGCCACCCTCCGGCACCGCCTGGTCACCCCGGACTCCCCGGCCCTGACCCCCGTCGCCTGACCCCGGAGCCGAAGCCCCGGGGACGGCTTCACGGCGAGGGACTAGAGGCGCTCGACCACGTAGTCGATGCACGCGGTGAGGGCTTCGACGTCGGACGGGTCGATCGCCGGGAACATGCCGATCCGCAGCTGGTTGCGGCCGAGCTTGCGGTACGGCTCGGTGTCGACGATCCCGTTGGCGCGCAGCACCTTGGCGACGGCCGCGGCGTCGACGTCGTCGTTGAAGTCGATCGTGCCGACGACCTGCGAGCGCTGCTCGGGGTCGGTCACGAACGGCGTCGTGTACGAGGTCTTCTCGGCCCAGGTGTACAGGCGCTGCGAGGAGTCGGCGGTGCGGGACGTCGTCCAGTCCAGGCCGCCCTGCCCGTTCATCCACTCGATCTGCTCGGCGAGCAGGATCAGCGTGGCGACGGCCGGGGTGTTGTAGGTCTGGTCCTTGGACGAGTTGTCCCGGACGGTCTTCAGGTTGAAGAACTCCGGCACGTAGCGGTCGGACGAGGCGATCTCGTCGATCCGCTCCAGCGCGGCGGGCGAGGCGAGCGCGACCCACAGGCCGCCGTCGGCCGCGAAGCACTTCTGCGGCGCGAAGTAGTAGACGTCGGTCTCGGTGACGTCGACGGGCAGGCCGCCGGCGCCGGACGTGGCGTCCACCAGGACGAGGCCGTCGCGCGCGGTGGTGCCGGCGGGACGCTTGATCGGCATGGCGACGCCGGTCGAGGTCTCGTTGTGGGTGAGCGCGTAGACGTCGACGTCCTCCTCGGCGGACGCCTCCGGGTGCTGGCCGGCCGGGCTCTCGATGACCGTCGGGTTCCCCAGCCAAGGCGCGCCCGTGGTGACCTTGGCGAACTTGCTGGAGAACTCACCGAACGCCAGGTGCTGCGAGCGCTGCCGGACGAGACCGAACGCGGCGGCGTCCCAGAACGCGGTGGTGCCGCCGTTGCTGAGCAGGACCTCGTAGCCCTCGGGGAGGGAGAACAGCTGCGCCAGGCCCTCGCGGACCCGGCCGACGAGGGACTTGACCGGCTTCTGCCGGTGGGAGGTGCCCATGTACGTCGAGCCGGACTCGGCGAGCGCGGCGAGCTGCTCGGGACGGACCTTGGACGGACCGCATCCGAAGCGGCCGTCGGCGGGCTTGATGTCGGCGGGAATGGCTATGGCTGGATTCGCGCTTTCGGTCACTCGCAGAAGGCTACTTGGTGCGGTGTACGACCCAGGTAAGCAGGGCCACCAGCATCACTCCGCAGACAGCCGCGACGACCCCCGGCGGATAGATCCAGTCGCGGCCGTGGGCGTGGTCGTCCACGGCGGCGCGGACGGCGTCGTAGGTGAGGAACGCGAGCAGCGCGGCGCCGAGGACGGCGGCGACGCGGCCGGAGACGGCGTTGGTGCGGCGGCGGCGTTCCTCGCGTTCCGCGGCGTACCGGCGCATCTCGTCGGCCGGGTCGGGCTCCGGCTCGGCGGGGCGGACGGCGCGGGCGGCGGGTCCGATGTCGCCTTCCAGCGGCTCGTCTGGGTCCTCGGTCACGGTGCCCATGATGGCAAACGGCTCCCGGTGCGCGGCACGCCGCAGGGTCGGGGACGGTGGCCGAATTACCACGACCATCGGGTGGATCTCGGAAATTTTCGATCCATTTCGCTATACGCGACGTCCAATGTCTCGAGGGCGCGCGCGGGAGACGCGTGTCGAGAAGAGGAGCCGCCGGGGGACGAGGGCGAGAGCGAGGGGTTTCCCATGCCGGGCGACGGCGACCGGATCCTGTCGGAGGATCGGCTGCGCGGAGTGCTCGACCTGTTCGAACGGCTGCGCGAGCGGCCGCCGTGGCGCTGGCGGGAGCGGTTGCGGCCGCTGCTCCTGCTGCTCGGCCCGGCGGGGCCCGCCGCGCACGTCGCGGAGATGTTCAAGAACCGGTGCGAGCAGGAGCGCGCGCCCGTCTCGCACATCGCGGCCGACACCCCCGCCACGGACGTCGCGGGCGTGCTGCGCGAGGCGAAGCGGGAGCTGTCGCAGCCGAGCAGCCGGGCCCGCGGGGAGCCGGCGCTGCGGTTCCCGCTGCTGGAGATGGCGCTGTGGCTGCGGGACCTGCGGGAGATCCGGCTGGCCGGCGACCAGTCGCCGCCCCGGTACGCCTCCCCGTCGGAGCGGGAGAACTTCCAGCTCGTCCGGCGGCTCACGCACCCGCCCGTCGGCGACAACGAGAACGCGCGGCGCCGCGAGCTGAACCGGGTGATCCGGCGGCGGGGCCGGGACGTCCTGCGCGACCTGGAGGAGCCGCGCAGCCGCACCGCGACGTTCCTGTCGTTCCTGGAGCAGATCGCACCGATCGGCGTCGCGGTCGTCGCGCTGATCAGCGCCGGGACCGCCGCCGCGCTGGACCTGGCGTCCGCGGTGCTGGCGGCCGTGGTCGGGCTGGCGTTCGTGACGGTGCAGATCGTCGCGCGGACGCGCGGCTGGTACGGGGTGCGGCGGTTCGGCTGGTTCGTCGGGCAGCCGTACCTGCAGCGCGACTCCACCGGCTTCCTCGGCTTCGCCCTCAACGTGTTCGACCCGCGGCCCGTCGAGCCGGACGACCACGCCGAGCAGCTCGACCTGCTGCTGGTCGCCGCGTTCCTGGAGGACCTGCGGCGCAACTACCGGCGCGACTACCGGCGGGCGGCGTGGGCGCGGGTCCGCTACCCGGTGCTGATCTTCGAGCATCTGGCGCCCGGGCATCCCGGCGTGCGGGTGATCGAGTCCATCGAGCACGTCCGCGCCGACAGTGGCGACGGCGCGGCGCCGCCCGGCTTCGATCCGCTGGTCGTCACCGCGGGCGTCGACCCGGCCACGCCCGCCGAGGACGGCCCTTCCGCCGCGGCCGGGCCCCGGCTGGTGGACCGGCTCGCGCAGGCGGTCCGCGTCGACCTGTGGTCGGGGGAGCCGCAGAGCGTGTTCGCGGCGCGCGCGCTGTGGGACCGGTACTGGCGCGAGCAGCGGCGCGTGGGCGTCCTCGGGTCGCGGCGGGAACTGCGCGTCGACATCACCCGCGACCCCGGCGGCGACATCCCGCCCGTCCGGCCGGTGCGGCGGCGGCCGCGGCTGACGCATCCGGCGCTGCCGTGGATCGCGATGGTCGCGGTCGCCGCCGCGTCGATCACCGTCATCTCCGTCCAGGTCGACCGGTACTGCTCGCCGTTCGGCATCAAGCGGACGGCGTCCGGCGAGTGCATCGGGATCACCGACGGGTCGTTCAAGTTCGGCGAGGCCAGCGACGGCGAGAACAACGACAACCGGCTGTCGTCGGTGCTCGGGCGGCTGAAGAGGCAGAACGACGCGGTGGCGCGGTCCGGCAAGCCGCACGCGACGATCGTCTACCTCGGCCCGATCACCGCCGACCCCGCCATCCAGAACCGGCAGCTCGACCTGCTCGCCGGCGCCGAGGGCGAGCTGGTCGGCCTGGCGATGGCGCAGGAGGAGTTCAACGCGGCCAGCCAGAGCCTGCGGATGCGGGTGCTCGTCGCGAACGCGGGCGCCCGCTTCCAGCACGCCCGGCAGGTCGCCGGGCAGATCCGCGACCTGGCGCTGAAGGACCGGTCCGTCGTCGCGGTCGTCGGATTCGAGCAGAGCCGGGCCGAGACCCAGGACGCGATCAAGGTGCTGTCGACGGCCGCGCTGCCGATGGTCGGCACCGCCAACAGCTACAACGAGACGGGGATGCTCGGCCACGACGCGGGCTTCTCCCCGTACTACTTCCGCCTCGCGCCACCCAACCGGCGGCTGGCGCAGCACGCCGCCTACTGGGCGAGCCGCGGGCGGGTCGGGGGCGAGCGGGCCCGCACCGTGGACGTCATCTACAACGCCGACCCCCACGACCTGTACAGCAGGGACCTGGCCGCGTCCTTCAAGAGCGCCTTCACCGGATACGTGAAGGGCGGGCGGGTCGTCGTCCGCGACTACGACAGCCCGGGGAACCTCGGCAAGACCGTCCACGAGCTGTGCCAGAAGCCGCCGGACCTGTTCTACTACGCGGGACGCTCGGACGAGTTCCGCACCTTCACCGACGTCCTCCAGCACACCTGCCCCAGCGGGCAGCTCGTCCTGGCCGACGACGAGATCGCCAAGTACGTCAGCGACAACGCGCCGCAGATCGGCCGGGTCGCCACGTTCCGGCTGTTCTACATGCCGCTCGCCGCGCACGAGGCGTGGACGAGCGCGTGGGTCGGCGACCGCCGGAACGTGTTCTTCAACGCCTATCCCGGCGCCGTCGACTCGATCATCGGGAAGAACGCGCCCCGCGACCTGCGGCCGTCGGAGACCCGCGCCGCCGTCAGCTACGACGCCGCCTCGATGATCGGGTTCGTGGCGGGGCAGGTCTTCACCGCGCAGGCGGCGCCGCCGACCGCGGGCGGCGTGTTCGCGGCGCTGGACGACCCGGGCGACGGCCCGCTGTGGAACGGGGCGAGCGGCGTCCTCGCGTTCACCGGCCGCGCCGACGGCCACGTGGTGCCGGACAAGCCCGTCCTGCTCGCCACCGTCCGCCCGGACGGCGCCGTCGAGGTCGAGGAGGTTTGCGGGCGGCTCGTCACCGGCCACCAGGCCCGCGCGGACTGCCCGGCGGGCGACGGCGCGCCGTCCGAGCCGTCCCGCTGAGGGCGCGAAGCCCGCCCAGGGGCGCATGAGCCCGCACGAGCCCGCCGAGGGCGCACGAAGGCCCCCGGTTCCGTGTGAACCGGGGGCCTCAGGCGCGTTCAGCGGGGGGGAGGGGGGACCGGCGCGTCAGCCGGCCGTGCGATCAAGCACCGCGCTTGAGGACCTCCGCCGCTCCGGCGACGTCGTCGATCGACCGGGTGCCCGGCCCGACGTACCGGGCGCTCGGCCGGACGAGGCGGCCGGTGCGCTTCTGCTCCAGGATGTGCGCGGCCCACCCGGCGGTCCGGCCGCAGGTGAACATCGCGGGCATCATCGCGGTCGGGACCTCGGCGAAGTCCAGGATGACCGCGGCCCAGAACTCCACGTTCGTCTCGATCGGGCGGTCGGGGCGGCGCTCGCGCAGCTCGGCGAGGGCGGCGTCCTCCAGGGCCTTCGCGGCCTCGAAGCGCGGCGCGTCCAGCTCCTTGGCGGTGCGGCGCAGCACCCGGGCGCGCGGGTCCTCGGCGCGGTACACGCGGTGGCCGAAGCCCATCAGCCGGTCGCCGGAGTCGAGGATGTCGGTGACGACCTTGCGGGCGTCGCCGAGCTGCTCGACCTTCTCGATCATCGGCAGGACGCGGGCCGGGGCGCCGCCGTGCAGCGGGCCCGACATGGCGCCGATCGCGCCGGAGATGCTCGCCGCCACGTCGGCGCCGGTGGAGGCGATGACGCGGGCGGTGAAGGTGGAGGCGTTCATGCCGTGCTCGGCGGCGGAGACCCAGTACGCGTCGATGGCCCGGACGTGCTTCGGGTCGGGCTCACCGCGCCAGCGGACCATGAACCGCTCGGTGATGGTCGAGGCCTCGTCGATCCGGCTCTGCGGCACCATCGGGACGCCGATGCCGCGCGCCGACTGGGCGACGAACGACAGCGCGGTCACCGACACCCGGGCGAGGTCGGCGCGGGCCTGCTCGTCGGAGATGTCGAGCAGCGGCCTCATCCCGTAGGCGGGGGCGAGGGTGGGGAGCGCGCTCTGCACGTCCACCCGGACGTCGCCGGAGGTGACCGGCAGGACGTGCGGGTCGGCGGGGGCCAGGCCCGGGTCGAAGCTGTCGTCGACCAGGAGTCCCCAGGCGTCGCCGAAGGAGACGCGGCCGACGAGCTCCTCGATGTCGACGCCCCGGTAGCGGAGGGCGCCGCCCTCCTTGTCCGGTTCGGCGATCTCGGTCTCGAAGGCGACGACCCCCTCAAGACCGGGTTTGAAGTCGGACATGTCGTCCTGCCTTTCGTCCCCAACTGTTGATAAGGCGGTGTCGTGCCATTGAACCCTGTCCGCCTTACCGCCCAGTACCCAGGTCCATGTGAGATGCACAATCCCCAGGTGAGAGGCTCGGACGCTGTGGATTCCCCAACACCCGACCCCGCACGGCTCCGCAGGTCCTACGAGGGCGGCGAGCTGGCGGAGGCGGCCCTCCCCGCCGATCCGCTCGCGCTGTTCGCCGCGTGGTTCGCCGACGTGCACGCCGCCGGGCTCCCGGAACCGAACGCGATGGTGCTGGCCACGGCGTCCGCGGACGGCGTCCCGAGCGCCCGGACGGTGCTGCTGAAGGGGTACGGGCCGCACGGCTTCCGCTTCTTCACCAACCTCACCTCCGCCAAGGGCCGCGACCTGGCGGAGAACCCGCGCGCGGCGCTCGTCTTCCCGTGGCACGCGATGCACCGGCAGGTGCGCGTCGCCGGCCCGGTCTTCGCCCTGTCCCCGGACGAGTCGGAGGCGTACTTCCGGACCCGGCCCTACGGGTCGCGGATCGGCGCGTGGGCGAGCGAGCACCAGTCCGGGGTGATCGCGGACCGGTCGGTGCTGGAGCGGCGGTTCGCCGAGCTCGCCGAGCGGTGGCCGGATCCGGCCACCGAGCCGGGCGGCGACGCGGTCGCGGAGGGGGACGCGGTGCCGCTGCCGGACTTCTGGGGCGGGTTCCGGATCGTCCCGGAGAGCATCGAGTTCTGGCAGGGGAGGCGCGACCGGCTGCACGACCGCATCCGGTACCGCCGGACGGCGCTGGACGATCAGGGCCGCCCCCTGGACGCGGACCCGGACGCGGCCGGGAGGTGGGTGACGGAGAGACTGTCTCCGTGACATCGGAACAGCAGCCATCCCCCGCCTACGCTCCTGACACCCCGGGTGAGGGGGCCGCGGACGCCCCCGACGCGTCCGCCGACGAGCCCGAGAGCCGACCCGAGGAACCGGAGGAACCGGAGGAACCCGAGGAACCGGAGGAACCCGAGGAACCGGAGGAACCGGGAGAGCCGCGAGCCGGCTCCCCGTCGGGGAGGCGCGGCCGCGGCATGGTCCGGCGGCTCGCGATCGACACCCGCCCCCTCGGCCACCCCCCGTACCGGCGGCTGTGGCTCGGGCAGGGCGTGTCGTTCGTCGGCTTCCAGGTCACGGCGGTGGCGGTGCCGGTCCAGGTCTACGACATGACCGGGTCGTCGTTCTGGGTCGGCGTGCTCGGGCTCGTCAACCTCGTCCCGCTGATCGTGTTCGGCCTGTGGGGCGGCGCGGTCGCCGACCACATGGACCGGCGCAAGCTGCTGTTCTCCTCGTCCTGCGTGATGTGGGGCGCCACACTGCTGCTGCTCGTCCAGGCGCTGCTGCACCTGGACAGCCTCCTGCTGATCATGGTGGTGGTGGCGGTGCAGGCGACCGGGTTCGCGGTGTCGTCGCCGACCCGCAGCGCGATCATCCCGCGGCTGGTGGACAAGTCCCTCGTCCCGGCCGCCAACACGCTGAACTTCACCGCCAGCCAGGTCGGGATGCTCGCCGGACCGCTGTTCGCCGGCGTGATCCTCGCCCGCTGGAGCTACGGCGCCGCCTACGGGATGGACGCGGTGCTGTTCACCGTCGGGCTGTGGGCGGCGCTGCGGCTGCCGTCGATCCCGCCGCTCGGCGACGTCGCCGGCACGCCCGGGCTGCGGTCGGTGATCGACGGGCTGCGCTACCTCGGCACCCAGCCGGTGCTGCTGATGTCGTTCGTCGTCGACATCATCGCGATGGGCGTCGCGATGCCGCGCGCGCTGTTCCCCGAACTGGCCGAGACCCGGTTCGGCGGCGAGGGCGCGGTCGGCTACCTGTTCGCCGCGATCGCGGTCGGCGCGTTCCTCGGCGGGCTGATCTCCGGCTGGATCGGCCGCGTGCACCGGCAGGGGGTCGCGCTGGTGGCGTCGATCGTCGTGTGGGGCCTCGCCGTGGCCGCCGCGGGCCTCGCGCACCAGCTGTGGCTGGCGGTGCTGCTGCTCGCCGTCGGCGGCGGCGCCGACCTGGTGTCGTCGGTGTTCCGCCAGACGATGCTCCAGACGTACGCGCCCGACGAGATGCGCGGCCGCCTCCAGGGCGTGTTCACCGTCGTCGTCGCGGGCGGTCCCCGGCTCGGCGACGTGCGGGCGGGGGCGGTCGCGAGCGTCGCCGGCGCCACCGCGTCCTGGGTGGGCGGCGGCATCGCCTGCGCCGTCCTGGTGGTCGCGGTCGCCCTGCTCGTCCCCGCGCTCCTGCGGTACGACACCCGCACCGCCCAAGCCGAGCTGACCTGAGGCGGGGTCAGCGGAGGGCCTGAGCGGCGACCTTGAGGTCGTCGACCAGACCGGCGTACATGGCGTCGCGGTCCTCGGCGCGCAGGACGGCGGACGGGTGGATCGTCGCGACGACCTGCGCGTCCGCGTCGCCCGGCGGGGTCTCGTCGATCTCCCGCCCGGCGGCGGGGGTGCCGATCGTCTCCAGGTCGGGGAGCGCGAGCAGCCGCCCGCGCAGCTTCGTCACCCGGAACGACGAGCCCAGCAGCGCCTTGCCGGCGGTCGCGCCGAGCACGACGACCACGTCCGGGTCCAGGGTCCGCAGCTCGGCCAGCAGCCAGGGCCGGCACGCGCGCATCTCGCCCGCGTTCGGCGTCTCGTGGATGCGCCGCTTCCCCGGTGTTCCCGCCGCCCCGGCCGGCCGCTTGAACTTGAAGTGCTTGACGGCGTTGGTGACGTAGACGTCGCCGCGCTCGATCCCCGCCTCCTCCAGCGCGCGGTCCAGGACGCGTCCGGCGGGGCCGACGAACGGGTGGCCCTGGCGGTCCTCCTGGTCGCCGGGCTGCTCGCCGACGAGCACGACCCGTCCGCCGGACGAGCCCTCGCCGAACACCGTCTGGGTGGCGTTCTCGTAGAGCCCGCAGCCCCGGCACCCGGCCGCGGCGCGGCGCAGCGCGTCCAGATCGGAGCGCCCGGCCGGGGAGTCCGGCAGGAACGGCTCGGCGTCGTGGGAAGTTTCCGCGTTCATCTCGCGTTTCCCCGTACCCGCCGTCTCCGGGATATTCGCGCGATCCGGCGACGGTGGGCCCGAGCAAGTAGACTTCAAGGCCATAAGACTGGAGGGAGCTGTGACCTCACACGGCCTGATCGATACCACGGAGATGTATCTCCGGACGGTGTTCGAGCTCGAAGAGGAGGGGATCATCCCCCTTCGCGCGCGCATCGCCGAGCGGCTCTCCCAGAGCGGCCCGACGGTGAGCCAGACGGTCGCGCGGATGGAACGCGACGGGCTGCTGCGGGTCGAGGGCGATCGGCACCTCGAGCTGACCGACAGCGGCCGCGGCCTGGCCACCCGCGTGATGCGCAAGCACAGGCTCGCCGAATGCCTCCTGGTCAACGTCATCGGACTGCCCTGGGAGGACGTCCACATCGAGGCGTGCCGGTGGGAGCACGTGATGTCGGAGGAGGTCGAGCGGCGGCTGGTCGCGCTGCTGGACAACCCGACCACCTGCCCGCACGGCAACCCGATCCCCGGCCTGGACGAGCTGGGCGGCCACGGCGACGACGACGCCGCGGCGCCGCTGTCGGTGATGACCGCGGTCGCGAGCGCGTCGGGCGCCGCCGCCGTCGTCCGGCGGATCAGCGAGCAGGTGCAGATGGACAGCGACCTGATGCTTAGACTCAAGCAAATAGGGATACAACCGGGACGAGAGGTGACTCTCCGGGCGACCGATGACGGGGTGCGGGTGACCTGTGACGACGAGGCCGACGGTGCTGCGACGGAGTTGCCGCGCGACATCGCCGAGCACGTCTTCGTCAGCAGGCGCTGACACGGTCGGCGTGCCGCCCCCCGCCCCCGCCGCGACGGTCTATACCGAAGATCTCCATACCATCGCGCCGTTCGGGCGTATCCCGGCGGCGGGTTCGTCGTTCAATACGACGAGGAGAACACGAACGAGGACCGCGCCGCGACGCCCGGTGATCATCGCCGCGGGCGGTGCGGCCCGGCCGCGCGGACGCGACGCGGCCACCGGCGGGACCGCGACTGTGATCGGGATGGGGAGATGAAGCGTTGGGGGGAAGCGCCCTTCGAGGCGCATCTGCCGCCCGAGACCGTCCTCAACCAGATGGAGATGGCGGTCATCGTCTGCGACCGCTTCAGCAACGTCATCTACGGCAACGCGTTCGCGCGCCAGCTCTTCGGGTTCGGCGGCGACGAGATCATCGGGCACTCCATCCTGTCGCTCGGCATCGCCGAGGAGGACCACGAGCAGGCCACCGAGCTCGCCCGGCACGTCCTGAAGGGCGGCGTCTGGGAGGGCACCTTCTGCAACCTGCGCGCCGACGGCACCACCGTCTACACGCGCGCGCACGCCGTCCCCCTGCGGCACCCGTCCGGCGCGGTCGACGGCGTCGTGATCTTCGCGCGGGAGGCGCTGCGCTCGAACCAGCGCGACCAGGAGCGGTACGGGCTGCTGGAGCGGATCGGCGAGCGGCTCGCCGGGTCCCTCGAACTGGAGTCGACGCTGCGGCGCGTCGCCGACACCCTCGTCCCGCAGTTCGCCGACCACTGTTTCATCGACCTCTACAGCGGCGACCGGCTCTACCGGCGGGTGTCCCGGCACGCCGGCAACTGGGAGCCGCCGCCCGGCACCTGGGCCGAGGTCGGCGAGCCCGTCTCGTACCCGCCCGGCCACTTCAGCGCCAAGGCGATGGCGCGCCGCGACGCCGTCCTCGTCGAGGACATGGTCCAGCACCGCTTCGCCGCGCCGACCGAGTCGTCCCAGCGGCTCGGCGAGTCGATGGGCATCACCTCGGTGATCTCCGCGCCGCTGCTGGTGCGCGGCGAGCTGCTCGGCGTGATGAGCCTGGCGCTGTCCAACCTGTCCAAGCGGCCCGACCCGCACTACGACGGCTTCGACCGCGACCTGCTCGGCGCCATCGCCAGCCGCGTCGCGCTCGCCGTCGACAACGCGCTGCTGTTCGAGGAGGAGCGCGAGACCGCGCTCGCCTTCCAGAAGCACCTGCTGCCCGGCGACCGCCCGCCCCCGCTGGACGGCCTGCAGATCGCCTGGCGGTACGAGCCGGCCCGCCCGCTGGAGGCGCACGGGCACGGCATCCAGACCCAGGTCGGCGGCGACTGGTACGACGTGATCCCGCTGTCGGCCGGACGCGTCGGGCTCGTCATCGGCGACGTCGAGGGCCGCGGCGCCCGCGCCGCGGCGGTGATGGGCCAGCTGCGCGCCGCGCTGCGCGCCTTCGCCCAGGACGACAAGCCCCCGGCCGACATCCTGCGCAAGCTCGACGAGTGGGTCCGCACGATGACCCGCCCGGAGCGGATGCGGTCCGGCTGGAACAGCGACGACCTCGTCCGCCCGCCGCTGGTGTCGTGCACCTACTTCGTGTACGACGCGTGGTCGCGGGTGCTGGAGTTCGCCAACGCCGGCCACGACCCGCCGCTGCTCATCGTGGACGGCGAGGTCGGCGAGCTGGACTTCGAGAGCGAGGGCGCCATGCTCGGCGTCCGCGCCCCCGGCATGGGCGGCGAGATCCTCTTCAACGAGGAGCAGTCGGAGCTGAAGCCCGGCTCGACGCTCGTGCTGTACACCGACGGCCTCATCGACCGGCGGCCCAAGGACGACGGCGAGTACTACACGCGGGAGGAGTCCCGCGAGATGGTCCGCGACGCCGTCCAGCGGGTCGCGCGCGGCGGCGTCGAGGCCATCGCGAACGCCGCCTACGACGCCGTCCCCGGCGACATCGACGACGACGTGGCGATCGTGGTGATCCGCACCGCCGCCGACGAGCTGGCGGTCGAGGAGCGCACGTTCCCCGCCGAGCCGATCATGGTGTCGGAGGCGCGCCGGATGGCCGCCGACGCGTTCGCGTCCTGGGGCATGCTCGACGAGCAGGCCGAGCTGGCCTGCCTGCTGGTCTCCGAGGTCGTCACGAACGTCGTGCTGCACGCCACCTCGACCCCGCAGCCGCGCCGCGAGATGGTCGTCCCGGTGCCCGCCGGGCCGCCCGGCCGCGGCGGCGAGCCGCTGAGCGCGCCGCCGCCCGTCCAGTTCAACACCGCGCAGGTCGGCGGCGCGTTCGAGGGCGGCCTCGACCCCGCCATGGACGCGGGCGGGTTCGACGAGGACGACTGGAACCTCGGCGCCGACCTCGGCCGCCGCGAGCCGCCCACCAAGGAGTTCCGGCTCCGGCTGCGGCGCGGCGGCGACGCGATCTGGGTCGAGGTGTTCGACTCCGACATGCGGCTGCCGCGCATCCGCAGCGCGGGCGAGACCGACGAGGGCGGCCGCGGCCTCTATCTCGTCGACCAGCTCGCGACGCGGTGGGGCGCCCGTCCGACCAACGACGGCAAGGCCGTGTGGTTCGAGCTGCCGCTGACCCCGTGATGCGGGCCTGGGCGGTGGACGCGCCGGCTCCGATCGCCTCGGGGCCGCTGCGCCGCGCCGACCGGGACGTCCCGTCGCCGGGGCCGGGGGAGCTGCTGGTGCGCGTCCTGGCCTGCGGCGTCTGCCGGACGGACCTGCACGTCGCGGAGGGCGACCTGCCCGTCCACCTGCCCGGCGTGACGCCCGGCCACGAGATCGTCGGGGAGGTCGCCGAGGCGGGCGCGGGCGCGCTGCACGCCGTCGGCGACCGGGTCGGCGTCGCGTGGCTGCGCGGCACCTGCGGGGCGTGCCGGTTCTGCCGCCGCGGCGCCGAGAACCTGTGCCCGTACTCGGTCTACACCGGCTGGGACGCCCACGGCGGCTACGCCGAGTACGCCCTCGCCGTCGACGCCTACACCTACGCGCTGCCGCCCGAGCTCGACGACGTGCGCGCGGCGCCGCTGCTGTGCGCGGGCATCATCGGCTACCGCGCCCTGCGCCGCGCCGACCTGCCGCCGGGCGGGCGGCTCGGGATCTGGGGGTTCGGCGGCTCGGCGCACCTCGCCGCGCAGATCGCGCTCGCCGAGGGCGCCGACGTGCACGTGTTCACCCGCAGCCCCGCCGCCCGCGAGCTGGCCCGCGACCTCGGCGCGTCCTGGGCCGGCGACTCCTTCGACGCCTCTCCGGACCCGCTCGACTCCGCGATCGTCTTCGCGCCGGCCGGCGAGCTCGTCCCCGCCGCGCTCGAACGCCTGGACCGCGGCGGCACGCTCGCCGTCGCCAGCATCCACCTGAGCGACGTCCCGCCCCTGAACTACCAGCGGCACTTGTTCCAGGAGCGGCAGGTCCGGTCGGTGACCGCCAACACCCGCGCGGACGGCGAGGAGTTCCTGCGCCTCGCGGCCCGCCTCGACGTCGCCGTCACCACGCACCCCTACCCGCTGGACGCCGCGGACCGCGCCCTCGCCGACCTCGCCGCCGACCGCTTCACCGGAGCCGCCGTCCTCGTCCCGTAACGCCTTCCAGGGCCCGGGGGCCGGTCAGATGGGCTCCGCGGCGACGTGGGCCCAGGACTGGGTGAACCAGAGTTCGCCGCCGATCACGCGGGGCTTCGCGCCGGTGCGGGGGCCGCCGTCGACCTCGTCGGTGAGCGCCTCGCGGATCCGGTCGGCGGACGCCTCGTCCCGCGCGCCCGCGAGCCACGGCTCCACGGGCCGCTCGACCGTGAACACGTCGAGCCGGCGGATCGACGCGCCCGCGGAAGTGATCATCTCGGTGAGCCGGGCGATGGACGGGGTGCCCGGGTGGTCGGGGTCGCGGAGCCGCTCGATCCGGTCGCGCTCGGGGCCGGCCAGGTTGCCGCGGACGAGGTCGGCGATGATCAGCCGCCCGCCGGGCCGGCAGACGCGGAGCAGCTCGCGCAGCACCCGCTCCGGCTCGCCCAGCGTGTACAGCGAGAACCGGGCCGTGACCAGGGAGAACGTGTTGTCGTGGTAGGGCAGCGCGGTGGCGTCGGCCTCGACCGCCGGGGCGGCGGGGCGGGGGCGCGGGTCCTCGCGGGTGGCCATGGCGGGCGGCCGGTCCCCGTCGTCGGGCGAGCCGGTGATGCGCACCGGGCCCGTCCCGAACTCGACCGTGGCCATCCGGCCGTTCCTGCCCGGTTCCTCCGGCGCGGGCGTCGCGTCCACCGCCGTCACGTGCCGGACCCGGGGGCGCAGCGCGGCGGGCATCGGCCCGCGGCCGCGCGCCACGTCCAGGCAGACGTCGTCGCGGTCGGGTTCGACGAACTCCAGCAGGCGCCTCAGGTGCGGGGCGATGCCGCCGGTGGTCTCGTGGACCGCGGTCGCCGGATGCGGCACGGGTGGTCTCCCTCGGCTCGGACCGGCTCCTCGGGCACGGGGACAGCGTGAAGCCGGTTTCGCCAGTTATGACTCCCGGTCGGGGCGGGAAGTTCGGATCCCGGGGTGGGAAATTCACCGCCCCGCCGCGTCAGCCTCTCAGGTGCTCGCCGTACAGCGCCCCGACGACCAGCACGAACACGATGATCACCGCGGCTCGGGTGGGCATCGGCATGCGCAGCTTCACCGCGACCCAGCGCACGCAGAACGCGGCGAGGAGCGCGACGACCGCGAGGCTGAGAAGGCCCTCGTCCATGGTCACCTTCAATCCGGGGGGAGTGCCGCCTCCTAGAACGATAGACGCGTAAGGCAAGGGTTACCTCGGAGTAGGAGCCCGGCGAGCCGCCCGATAACCTCGCGCATGTGGCAGATGCGAAGGAAGTAGACGGCCGGGACCGGCTGGACGACCTGATGACCAACGTGGCGCGGGCGCGGGTCGCCTTGGGCCTCGCGGCGTTCGCCGCGCCGAAGCTGGCCGTGAAGGCGATGACGTCGGCCGGCGGCACCGACCCGGGACGCGACTACGTCGCCCGGATGTTCGCCGCCCGCGAGATCGCCCTCGGCGCCGGCTACCTGCTGAGCGACGGGCACGGGCGGCGGCTGTGGGCCCGCGCGGGCCTGCTCGTCGACGCGCTCGACACGGTCAGCGGGCTGCGCACCCGCCGCGGCCTCCCGCTGTGGGTGACCGCCGGGGCCACCGCCATCGCGGGGGGCTCGGCCGCCCTGGGCGCCGCCAAGGTGGCCCGCGACATCGTGCGCTGACGTCCCCGCAGGGCCCCGGCCGCCGCGCCGGGGCCCCGACCCGCCGCCGCCGGGTTCCGATTTGGGGTGATCTCTGTGGGTAGACCTCCCCCGTCGGTCGGCGAGGGGGGAAGGCGGTATGACCGCTGACACGGTGGCGCGCGGCGAGGAGGCCATGCCCAAGGGCCGGGACCTGTACGTCATCCTCGGCGCGCTGATGCTGGCCATGCTGCTGGCGGCGCTCGACCAGACGATCGTCTCCACCGCGCTGCCCACCATCGTCAGCGACCTCGGCGGCCTCAATCACCTGTCCTGGGTCGTCACCGCGTACCTGCTGGCGTCCACCGCCTCGACGCCGCTGTGGGGCAAGCTCGGCGACCAGTACGGCCGCAAGCGGCTGTTCCAGGGGTCGATCGTCCTCTTCCTGGTCGGGTCGGCGCTGTGCGGCATCGCGCAGGACATGACGGAGCTGATCTTCTTCCGGGCGCTGCAGGGCCTCGGCGGCGGCGGGCTGATGGTGCTGGTCGTCGCGATCGTCGGGGACGTCGTGCCGCCCCGGGAGCGGGGCCGCTACCAGGGGATGTTCGGCGCCGTCTTCGGTATCGCCAGCGTGTGCGGGCCGCTGCTCGGCGGCTGGTTCGTCGACAACCTGTCCTGGCGCTGGGTGTTCTACATCAACATCCCGATCGGCATCGTCGCGCTGCTGGTCATCGCCGCCGTCCTGCACGCCTCGGGGGAGCGCGAGCGGCACCGCATCGACTACCTCGGCTCGCTGCTGATCGTCGGCTGGTCCGTGGGGCTGGTGCTGATGACGACCTGGGGCGGCACCCGCTACGACTGGCTGTCCGCGCCGATCATCGTGCTCGCGGTCGTGTCGGTGGCGCTGATCGCGGTGTGGCTGCTGGTCGAGCGGCGCGCCGCCGAGCCGATCATGCCGCCGCACCTGCTGCGGCACGCGGTGTTCTCGCTGTCCTCGGCGATCAGCTTCGCGGTCGGCTTCGCGATGTTCGGCGCGCTGACCTTCCTGCCGATCTTCCTGCAGGTCGTGCACGGCGTCTCGCCCACCCTGTCCGGCGTGCACCTACTGCCGATGATGATCGGCATGCTGGTCGCCTCGATCGGCTCCGGGCAGCTGATCAGCAGGACCGGCCGGTACAAGATCTACCCGGTGATCGGCACGCCGCTCATCGCGATCGCCCTGTTCCTGCTGTCGCGGCTGGACGAGAACTCCTCGACGCTGTCGATGAGCCTGCGTTTCGCGCTCCTCGGGTTCGGCCTGGGCCTGGTGATGCAGGTCCTCGTCATCGCGGTGCAGAACGCCGTCTCCTACCAGGACCTCGGCTCCGCGACGTCCGGGGTCACGTTCTTCCGGCAGATCGGCGGGTCGTTCGGTGTCGCGGTGTTCGGCTCCGTCTTCAGCAACGAGCTGGCCTCGCATGTGGAGAGCCTCGCCAGGCGGGGGATGCTGCCGCCCGGCTTCAACCCGTCCGCCGTGCAGGGCAACCCGAAGCTGCTGGACCGGTTCCCGGGCTCGGTGAAGCAGGGCGTGCTGCACGCCTACGCGCAGTCCATCGACACCGTGTTCCTGTGGGCCGTGCCCGTCGCGGGGGTCGCGTTCGTCCTCACCTGGTTCCTGCGCGAGGTGCCGCTCCGCGCCACCTCCCAGACCCGCGACTACGGCGAGGGGTTCGGCGCGGCGCCGACCGTCCGCTCGTCCCGGCACGAGATCGAGCGGGCGCTCAGCGAGCTCATGCGGCGGGACGCGAAGGCCGCGGAGGTCTACAACCGGCTCGCCCGCCTCTGCGGCGTCGACATGCCCGCGGGCAGCATCTGGGCGCTGTGCCGCATCGCCAAGGACGGGACGGTCGCCGGCATGGACCTCGCGGACCGCGCCGGCGTCCCCGTCGAGCAGGGCCGCCCGTACGTCGACCGGCTCGTGGACGCGGGGTACGTCCGGCGCGCCGGCGACGTCCTCGCCGTCACGCCGTCCGGCCGGGCGACCGCGGAGCGGCTGTTCGCCGCGCGCCGCGAGGGCCTCGAGAAGCACGTCGAGGGCTGGTCGCCCGAGGAGCATCCGGAGCTGTCGGACGTGCTGACCAAGCTCGCCCGCGTCTCGCTGGGGGAGGACGCCGACGGGAACGTCCTGAAGCCTGGCCGGCCCGCCGAGACCGCGTCCTGACGCGCCCGCGTCACGGACCCCCTCGGGAACCCTTTCGTCGTACGGTGAGCATCGCTCCGCCGAGACTCAGCTCACATGGCGTTGCGCTATGAGGGATGTAATCTCATACTGACGACCGAATCTCACTCGGTTTCGGGACGGAACCCCAGAATTTTGGAGGCGTAGTGGCCGAGGCGTACATCGTCGGCGCGGTCCGTACCCCCGTCGGTACCAAGAAGGGCGCCCTCAAGGACGTGCACCCCGCCGACCTCGGGGCGCACGTGCTCAAGGAGCTCGTGAACCGGACCGGCGTCGACCCCTCCGCGGTCGAAGACGTGATCATGGGCTGCGTCATGCAGGCCGGCCCGCAGGCGCTGGACATCGCGCGCACCGCCTGGCTGTCGGCCGGGCTGCCGGAGAGCGTGCCCGGCGTCACCATCGACCGCCAGTGCGGCTCCTCCCAGCAGGCGATCCACTTCGCCGCGCAGGGCGTCCTGTCCGGCACCCAGGACCTCGTCGTCGCGTCCGGCGTCGAGCACATGGCCAAGGTGCCGATGGGCGCCACCATCGTCCAGGGCCTCGACTTCCCGTACGGCGAGGGCTGGGGCGAGCGCTACGGCCAGCAGGAGATCTCCCAGTTCCGCGGCGCCGAGCTGATGGCCGAGAAGTGGGGCTTCACCCGCGAGGACCTGGAGAAGTTCGCGCTGGAGAGCCACAAGCGCGCCGCCAAGGCCATCGAGGCCGGCTACTTCGACCGCGAGATCGCCCCGCTCGCCGGGCTGTCCAAGGACGAGGGCGCCCGCCCCGACACCACCCTGGAGAAGATGGCGGGCCTGAAGACCCTCCGCGAGGGCGGCGTCATCACCGCCGCGGTGTCCTCGCAGATCTCCATCGGCGCGTCGGCGCTGCTGATCGCCTCCGAGGAGGCCGTCAAGCAGCACAACCTGACCCCGCGCGCCCGCATCCACACCCTCGCCGTCACCGGCTCGGACCCGGTCTACATGCTGACCGGCCCGATCCCGGCGACCGAGAAGGCGCTGTCCAGGGCCGGCCTCAAGATCGACGACATCGACGTCTTCGAGGTGAACGAGGCGTTCGCCCCGGTCCCGATGGCGTGGGCGCACGACACCGGCGCCTCGCTGGAGAAGACCAACCCCAACGGCGGCGCCATCGCCACCGGCCACCCCCTGGGCGCGACCGGCGGCATCCTGATGACCAAGCTGCTGCACGAGCTGGAGCGCACCGGCGGCCGCTACGGCCTCCAGACGATGTGCGAGGGCGGCGGCCAGGCCAACGCCACCATCATCGAGCGCCTGTAATTCCGCGCTCCCGGCCGGTTCTTCGTGGCCCATCCTCGGTTCAGGGGGTGGGCCACGGGTGTCTGCGGGGGCGAGATGATGGCCTTCCGGTGGAGCGGCGGGGAGTGGAGCATGTACGAGACGATCGTCTACGAGGTCGCGGAACGGGTCGCGCGGATCACGCTGAACCGGCCCGAGGCCCGCAACGCGCTCAGCGACACCATGATCGACGAGCTGCTCGACGCGTTCGAGCGGGCGAAGGCCGACGACGGCGTCCGGGTCATCGTGCTGACCGGGGCGGGCGACCGGGCCTTCTGCGCGGGCGCCGACCTCGGCGGGCTCGGGCGGGCGCAGGCGGACGGACGGTCCGTCGCGGACGCCGCGGCGATCCGGGAGAGCGCCCCGTTCCGGCTGTTCACCGCGTTCCCGAAGCTCGGCAAGCCGATCATCGCGCGGCTCGCCGGGCACGCGGTCGCCGGCGGGCTCGGCCTCGCCGCGGCCTGCGACCTGGTGGTGGCGGCCGATGACGTCAAGCTCGGCACCCCCGAGGTCAACGTGGGCCTGTGGCCCATGATGATCATGGCGATCATCAACCGGAACGTCGCGCCGAAGCACGCGTTCAAGCTCTACTACACCGGGCAGCGCGTCACCGCGGCCGAGGGCCGCGACATCGGCCTGGTCACCGAGGTGGTGCCGCGCGCCGAGCTGGACGCGCGGGTGGACGAGCTGGCCCGCACCATCGCGGCCAAGAGCCCGCTCGGCCTGCGCCGCGGCCGCGACGCGTTCTTCGCGATCGAGGGCTGTCCGCTGGAGGACCAGGTGGAGCACCTGCTGTCCGAGCTCGTCGGCCTGGCCGCCACCGAGGACGCCAAGGAGGGCATCACGGCGTTCCTGGAGAACCGCGCACCCGACTTCCAGGGCCGCTGACCGCCGCGCGACCGGCTCGATGGCTCGGCGGGGCGCGGGGCGCGGTCAGCTGGTCGCGGTGAGGGTGAGGGTGCGCTGGAGCTCGGCGGCGCGGGCGTGCATGCGGTCGGCGGACTTCTCGATCCGGGGGAGCCTGCCCGTGCGGCAGGAGATGGCGAGCGCGCCGATCGCGGTGCCGGTCGCGTCCGTGACCGGCACCGCCGCGCAGCCGGTGCCGAGGGCGTACTCGTCGCGGTCGAGGGAGAGCCCGCAGGGCGAGGTCAGCGTGCTGAGCAGCCGGGCCCGCTCGGTGATGGTGTTCGGGGTCAGGTCGACGAGCGGATGCCGGGAGAGGTAGTCGCGGAGCCGCTCGTCGTCGAGCTGGCTCAGCATGCACTTGCCGAGCGCGGTGGCGTGCGCGGACTCGTCGAAGCCGACCCAGACGTCGACGCGGGGCGCGCGCGGGCCGTCGGCGATGTCGATGAGCCGGATCTCGTCGTCCACGTGCATGCCGAAGTAGCACGCGACGCCCAGCTCGTCGCGGAGCGCGATCAGCGTCGGGCGGACCCGGGCGAGCAACTGCTGCGTCCGGCTCCGGCCGTGCAGCGACTGGACGCGGTCGCCGAGCACCCAGACGCCGTCCGGGAGCCGCATGGCGTAGCCCTCGTAGGCGAGGGTGCGCAGCAGGTGGTAGGCGGTGGCGAGGGGCAGCCCGGCCTCGCGGGCCAGCTGCTTCGCGGGCGCGCCGCTCGGATGCGACGCCACCACCTCCATGAGGTGCAGCGCCCGCTGCACCGAGGCGATGAGAGTGGGCCTGCGTGTCTCATCCATCACGCACAGCGAACCCCTCCCGCCTGGCGAGGTCAAGGGCTTTGGCGGTACTCGGCCCCCTCGCGCGCGACACGCCTGGACGGCGCGGGAGTACACGGCGGGACGGCCGGGGAGTAATTTCGGGACAGTGCAACCTCTGGGGGCGGATCCCCCAGACCCCCCAGGGCTGCCGCCCGAAGGGCGGGCGGGAGCAGGGGAAACGCTTCCGAGGAGCCGGCATGAGCCAGCCGAGTCGCAGCCAGACCCCCGTCGACGAGCGGACCGCGCGGCGGGTCGCCGAGGAGGCCCGCGAGAGCGAGTGGCGGCTGCCGAGCTTCGGCAAACAGCTCTTCCTCGGCGACTTCCGGCTCGACCTCGTCCATCCCCATCCCCGTCCGGACGAGGCGTCGCGCCGGCGCGGCGAGGCGTTCCTCGCGCGGCTCACCGAGTTCTGCGCCACCCGGATCGACCCCGCGCTGATCGAGCGCGAGTCCCGCATCCCCGACGACGTGGTCAACGGCCTGCGGGAGATGGGCGCGCTCGGCATGAAGATCCCCGAGCACTACGGCGGCCTCGGGCTCAGCCAGCTCTACTACGGCCGGGCCCTGATGGTCGTCGGGTCGGTGAGCCCCGCGCTCGGCGCGCTGCTGTCGGCGCACCAGTCCATCGGCGTCCCGCAGCCGGTGAAGATGTTCGGCACGGAGGAGCAGAAGGAGCACTGGCTGCCGCGGTGCGCGAAGCAGATCAGCGCGTTCCTGCTCACCGAGCCCGACGTCGGCTCGGACCCGGCGCGGCTGCGCGCCACCGCCGTCCCCGACGGCGACGACTACGTCCTCAACGGCGTCAAGCTGTGGACGACCAACGGCGTCGTCGCGGACCTGGTCGTCGTCATGGCGCGGGTGCCGAAGTCCGACGGGCACCGGGGCGGCATCTCCGCGTTCATCGTGGACATGGCCGCGCCCGGCATCACCGTGGAGAACCGCAACGCGTTCATGGGGCTGCGGGGCATCGAGAACGGCGTGACGCGCTTCCACGACGTGCGCGTCCCGAAGGCCAACCTGATCGGCGCGGAGGGCGCGGGCCTGAAGATCGCGCTGACCACGCTGAACACCGGGCGGCTCTCGCTGCCCGCGATCTGCGCGGCGAGCGGCAAGTGGGCCGCGAAGATCGCCCGCGAGTGGTCGAAGGAGCGCGTGCAGTGGGGGCGGCCGGTCGGCGAGCACGAGGCCGTGGCCCGCAAGATCGCGTTCATCGCCGCGACCGCGTACGCGCTGGAGGCCGTCCTCGACCTGTCCGGCCAGCTCGCCGACGACGAGCGCAACGACATCCGGATCGAGGCGGCGCTGGCGAAGCTGTGGTCGTCGGAGATGGCCTGCCGGATCGCCGACGAGCTGGTCCAGCTGCGCGGCGGCCGCGGTTTCGAGACGGCCGAGTCGCTCGCCGCGCGCGGCGAGCGGGGCGTGCCCGCCGAGCAGCTGCTCCGCGACCTGCGGATCAACCGGATCTTCGAGGGCTCCACCGAGATCATGCATCTGCTGATCGCGCGCGAGGCGGTGGACGCGCACCTGTCCGTCGCGGGCGACATCATCGACCCCGACGCGTCCGCCGGGAGGAAGGCGCGCGCGGCGGCGAAGGCGGGCGGCTTCTACGCGCGCTGGCTGCCGACCCTCGTGACGGGCGCGGGGCAGCGGCCGAACGCGTACGCCGAGTTCGGCGCGCTCGCCAAGCATCTGCGGTACGTGGAGCGCGCCTCCCGGAAGCTGGCCCGGTCCATCTTCTACGCGGCGGGCCGCTGGCAGGGGCGGCTGGAGTACAAGCAGGGCTTCCTCGGCCGGATGGTCGACATCGGCGCGGAATTGTTCGCGATGAGCGCCGTCTGCGTCCGCGCCAATGCCGATTCCTCGGGCCTTGGTCCGCTTTCCGGATCCATTGTTGACGGCGCGAGCGAGGCCAATGTCCCCGGTGCGTCCGCGGTGCTGCTGGCCGACGCGTTCTGCCGGCAGGCGCGCGTCCGCGTCGACGAACTCTTCGACGGGCTGTGGCGCAACACCGACGAGATGGACGTGAAACTCGCGCGCGCCGTCCTCGCCGGCGATTTCGCCTGGGTCGAGGAAGGCGTATTGGACCCCTCCATTCCCGGACCGTGGATCGCGCCCGCCGAACCAGGTCCGAGCGAAAGGGAGAGCGTGCACCGCACGATCGGCTGAGAACGCCGTTCTGACCTGCGGTGCGTGACCGGCGGACTGCTGTGCGCTACGGTGGCGTGTCCCGGTCGCCGGTCGGTGGGACCGGTCACACCGGGACAGACCGGTCGCCGGTCCCGTGCACCGATTCCCGAACGCCGGGCATTGCGGTTGCGTACGGATGGGTAGACTGTCCCGACCTTGCGCCAGAGATCAGGCCATCCCGAGGGATCCGGCCCGTCGATCCGGCGAAAACAAGCAGAACGCCAACGCACCCAGCGAGCGGGAAGTATGCAGCAACCTGGTCAGAAGAAGTCCATCGCAGGAACCCTACTCAATCTACTCGGAAGCGGCCCGAAACCCGCGCCCGCGGCGCCCACCGCGGGGGACGGAGAGGTCATCCAGCCCGCCGCCGGCGACGGGGCGCTGGAGAACCACCTGGGCGGTGACGAGGCCCGCAACTACCGCAAGTACGAGTACGAGACCGTCGCTCCCCACGTCGGACGCTCGCTGCTGGAGATCGGCTCCGGGCTCGGGCACTTCTCCGAGCAGTTCGCCGGCCGCCTCGACTACCTCGCCGTCAGCGACAACGACCCGTACTGCGTCGGCGAGCTGCGCAAGCGCTACGAGGACAACGACGACGTCGAGGTCATCGACCTCGAACTGCCGGCCGAGATCGACATCCGGCAGAAGGTCGACACGGTCGTGATGATGAACGTCCTGGAGCACATCAAGGACGACGTCCAGGCGCTGCGCGACCTCGCGTCCGTCACGCTGCCCGGCGGGCGGATCGTCATCTGGGTGCCCGGCTACATGCAGCTGTACGGCGACTTCGACCGCAAGGTCGGGCACGTCACGCGCTACACCCCGGCGACGCTGGAGGCCTCGGTCCGCGAGGCCGGGCTCGTCCCCGAGGTGCTCAAGCCGATCAACTTCCTCGGCGGGATCGCCTGGTGGTTCGCGGTCCGCCGCGGCGGCGCCGGCTACCCCGACCCCCGGCTGGTCAAGATCTACGACCGGACCGTGGTGCCGGTGACCCGCACCATCGAGCGGCTCGTCCGGCCGCCGTTCGGGCAGACCGTCTTCTGCGTGGCCCGCGTCCCGCGCTAGCGCGGGGTGCGGCGCGCCCGCGGCGGGCACGAGATCATCACCATGTGAACTCGTGCCCGCCGTTTTCGGTATGTCGCCCGTTGCACGGCGCAACGGGCGGAGCACACTGGGCAGTGGCCGGAACGGTCGCGGGCCGCCTCTCCGGGGGGAGGAGCACCGCATGCTTCCGCGGCGCGCGGCCGTGAAGGCCGGCCACGTCAGTTCCCGTGTGGTCCGACGGTTCGGTGGCGGGGGTCCGGGAGGGGGGTTCCCGCCACGGAACCATGCCCGCCGGAACCATGCCCGCCCGCGCCCGGCCGCCCGGCGGAGCGGCCCGCCGAGCCGGCGAACAGCATGAGCCGGTGCGCGGTCGCGGCGGCCTCGCCCCGGTTCGCCACGTCGAGCTTGCCGAGGATGTTCGACACGTGCACGCTGGCCGTCTTGACCGAGATGAACAGCGCCTCGGCGATGTCGCGGTTGCTGCGGCCCTCGGCGACCAGGCGCAGCACCTCGTACTCGCGCGGGGTCAGGCCCAGCGGCGCGGAC
>NZ_JBEYYT010000094.1:0-27187 GCF_040645715.1 Spirillospora sp. NPDC046719
GGTGGCGGGCGGTCAACTCGCCGGCTCCGCGGCGGCCTCGCGGCCGGCCCGCTCACCGGCGGCCTCCGGCTCGGGGCGGCGGTAGAGGACGCCCACCACCACGGCGGTGACGGCCAGGACGATCGCGGCGGACAGCAGCGCGGTGTGCAGGCCGTCCGCGAACGCCGCCTGCGCCTGCCGCATGACCTGCGGACCCGCGTGCGCCGCCATGGCCAGGGACGTCCTGGCGTGCTCGGCGACCGGTCCGGGCAGGCCGGCGGTGTCCAGGTTCGAGCGGTAGCCGGACTGCAGGACGCTGCCGAGGACCGCGATGCCGAGGGCGCCGCCGAGCTCGCGGGCCAGGTCGTTCATCGCCGACCCGACGCCCTGCTTCTCGGCCGGGAGCGCGTCGGTGATGGACGCGGTGGCGGGCGTCATCGCGAGGCCCATCCCGGCGCCGAGCGGGACGAGGCCGCCCAGCATCACCCAGTAGCTGCTGCCCGTGTCGAGCAGCGACAGCACCAGCAGCCCGACGCTGACCAGGATGAGGCCGGCGACGATGACGCGGCGCGGCCCGACCTTCGCGGCGGCGCGGGGCGCGATGCCGCGGGCGGACGGCATCATCGAGGCGGCCATCGGCAGCAGGCACGTGGCGGCGAGCAGCGGGCCGTGGTCCTTCACGAGCTGCAGGTACTGCAGGACGATGAAGACGAAGCCGAAGAAGGCGAAGAACTGGACGGTGATCGACAGGGTGCCGGCGGCGAAGGCGCGGTGCCGGAACAGCCGGGGGTCGAGCAGCGGGTTCCGGCGGGTCAGCTCCCAGCCGACGAACCCGGCGAGGACCACGACGGCGGCGCCGAGGCCGACCAGCGTGCGGGCGCTCGTCCAGCCCTCGGTGGGCGCCTCGATGATGGAGTAGACGCCGGCGCCGAGGCCCACGACGGTGATCAGCGCGCCGGTGAGGTCGAGCCTCGGCGCGTCGGCGTCCGCGGACTCGGGGACGACCGCGAGGGTCGCGGCGAAGGCGATCACCGCGAGCACGATGTTCAGCAGGAACACCGACCGCCACGACCACTGCTCCAGCAGGCCGCCGGAGACCAGCAGCCCGAAGATCGCGCTGGCGCCGGCGACCCCGGCCCAGGCGCCGACCGCGCGGGTCCGCTGCCGGGGCGGGAACGTCGAGGTGATCGTGGACAGTGTCGCGGGCATCACCAGCGCCGCGCCGACGCCGAGGACGCCGCGCATCGCGATGAGCCAGCCGGGGTCGCCGGCGAACATCGCGGCGGCCGACCCGGCGCCGAAGATCACGAGCCCGGCGGCGAGGGCGCGGCGCCGCCCGTAGCGGTCGCCGATCGCGCCGCCGAGGAGCAGCAGCGCCGCGAACACCAGCGCGTACGCGTCGATGATCCAGGACAGCTGGGTCTGGGTGGCGCGGGTGTCGCGGGCGATGGACGGGATGGCGGTGTTGAGGGACGCGACCGCCGACACGACGGTGGCGAGGGCGAGCATGACGGCCGGCAGCACGGCCTTGTGGACCTGCCCTCCGGGCGCCGTTCCGGTGGTGGCCATCGCAGCCTCCTGGTTGCGGGATCTCTTCGCTGTGACACTTCGAACCTGGCCCCCGCGCCCACTACATTTCAACCATGATGAATAAATCCGGGAGCCCGCCCCCGGCGGCGGCCACCGCGACGGAGTCCGCGGCGGCGGCCGGGCGGGGCTCGCGCGGCCGGAGGCGCGGCAGCCCCGACACCCGGGCGCAGATCCTCGCGGTGGCCCGCAGCCGGTTCCTCGCCGACGGGTACGCCAAGGTCACCCTGCGCTCGATCGCCGCCGAGGCGGACGTCGACGCCGCCCTGATCAGCTACTTCTTCGGCTCCAAGAAGGGCCTGTTCGGCGCGGTCCTCGGGCTGCTGGCCAACCCGCCGGACGTGCTGGCCTCCGTGCTCCCCGGCGACCCCGCCACGCTGCCCGAACGCGTCCTGCGCGCGATGCTCGCCACCTGGGACGACCCCGAGCGCGGCCGGCAGCTGATCTTCATGGTGCGGGCCGCGACGCAGGACGCCGAGCTCATCCGGCTGCTGCGCGACGTCATCGGCCGCGAGATGATCGACCGGATCGCCGAGCACGTCGGCGGCCCCGGGGCGAGCCACCGCGCCGCCGCGTTCGGCGCCCAGCTCGCCGGGGTGATCTTCAGCCGGTACATCCTGGCCGTGGAACCGCTCGCCTCGATGACGGCCGATGAATTAGTCGAGGCCCTCGCACCGGGCATGCGCGCCGTCCTGTACCGGCGGCCGCGCCCCCCATCCCGTCGCACTATGTGAAAAACCGGTCGCGCAATTTGCGGAACGGCGCGGTGCGCGACCGGGTGGTCGGCCTACCCTTGATGGGTCTGCCGGCGCCCCGGCAGGCATGGGGAACGCCGGTACGAAGACGCAGCAGCCTGGGGCCGCCGTGAGCGAATCCTTCACCCATTGCGTTCTGCCGTACGACCGGGTCGACGACCTCCTCGACGGCGCCCTGCCGTTCCTGCGGGACGGCGCGGCGGCCGGCGACCGCGTCCTGGCCGTCTGCGGGATCGCTCGCGAGATGCTGCTGCGCGACGCGCTCGGCCCCGCCGCCGCGTCCGTCGAGTTCGTCGAGCCGGGGACCTGGTACTCCCACCCCGCGCGGACCCTCGCCGACTGCCTGAGCGACGCCGACGACGTCGCCTGGCACGGCCGGCGGCTGCGCGTCCTCGGCGAGCCCGTCGTGTGGGCGGCGCGCCCGCCGCTCGAGGTCCTGGAATGGCAGCGCGTCGAGGCCATGGTGAACATCGCCTTCCGCGGCACCGGCGCCGCCATCATGTGCCCCTACTCCTCGTCGCTGCCCGCCGGCGTGGTCGCGGCCGGGCACCGCACCCACCCCGAGACGGTGCGCGGCGCCACGTCCATGGCCAACCCCCTCTACATGGACCCGTGGGCCTACAGCGCGAAGTGCGACGGCGAGCCCCTGCCCCCGCCGCCCGCCGACGCCGACGAGCTCGAGGTCGTCCGGCCCGACCTGTTCTGGCTGCGCGCCTACGTCACCGAGTACGCGCACCGCACCCCGCTGCCCGACGAGGACCTGCAGCGCCTGCTGGTCGCCGTCACCGAGGTCGTCACCAACGCGCTCCACCACGGCGCGCCCCCGATCGTCCTGCGGATGTGGACCGAGGCGGCCGGCGCCGACCCGGCCATCGTCTGCGAGGTCACCGACGCGGGCACCTGGGACCCCGGCTCCGGCTACGGGCTCGTCCCGCCCCGCACGTCCGGCACCGCGACCGGCGGCCGGTTCGGGCTGTGGGCGGTGCGGCTGCTCTGCTCGATCGTCCAGATCCGCACCGGACCCGGCGGGAGCACGGTGCGCCTGCGGCTGCGCCTGCCCGCCGTGCCCGCCATGCCCCCGGTGGTGAACGGAGTGTGAGGAACTCGATGCATTGGGCTTCCAGGGACCTCCATGAGGCGTACGCTGAACGCATCCGAACCGACCTCGATGGGCAGGCCATGGAGACACCCTGGTTCGCCAAGCGACCCGTCAAAGACATCCGGCCCGGCGACCACAGCTGGCTGGCCTACAGCGGCCAGGAAGAGCGCGACAGGGTCATCGGCCACTTCGTCCGCGAGGGTCTCGAGACCAACGAGAAGGTCGTCTACGTGACCGACGCACCGCCCGAGCGGCTGCCCGGCATCGGCCCGCGGCACCGCGTGGACGTGCACTCCTACGGCAGGACGGGCCAGCTCCGGGTGCTCTCCCGGCGGGACGCCTGCCTCGACCGGCGCGGCGTGTTCCAGCCCGGCCTGATGCTGGAGACGATCGGCCGGGAGGTGGACGCGGCGTTCGGCCAGGGCTTCCGCGCCGTCCGGCTGACCACCGACTACAGCTGGCTGCTCAGCGAGCCGGGCCGCTCCGACATCGGCGAGATGCTGGGCTGCGAGCACGGGGTCGGCGACGCCGTCTCGCCGAGCACGATGGCGATGGCGATCTGCCAGATCGACCGGCACGCGTGCCCGCCCGACGAGCTCGTCGCCCTGCGCGACACGCACGAGGTGCTCGTGGAAGTGAACCCCGAGTTCGACGACGGGATCCTGAAGATCGTCCGCACGTTCGAGCCGAACGGGCTGCGCGTCGAGGGCGAACTGGACGCCGCCCGGCACCAGGTGTTCGCCGAGCAACTCGCGCAGGTGTGCATGACACGCCGCCGCGTCCACCTCGACTTCACCGACCTCGGCTTCATCGACCTCGGCGGCCTGAACCTGCTGGCGCAGCAGGCCACGGTGCTGCCGGCCGACGAGGCGCTCGTCCTCGACCACCTGCCGCCCGATGTGGAGAACGTCATCGAGATGGTCGGCTGGCATAGGCTGCCCGGTCTCGAGCGCGGCCGCGAACGCGCGTTCACGGAGACGGAAGGCATCGCCTGATGAGCTTGGAGCACAGGGCGTTCGTGTACGACGGCACGGACCACTTCCTGTCGGTGACCGAGCCGTTCCTGCGATCCGGGCTGGAGGCGGGGCAGGCCGTCGTCGCGGTCGCCCAGGAGCCCAACCTGTCGGCGCTGCGCGACCTGTTCGGCGAGGGCGCCGAGATCGAGTGGGTCGACGCGGCCGTCTTCTACCTGCACCCCGTCCGCACCCTGCGCGACTACCAGGGCCTGGTGAACAAGTTCGCCCCGCGCACCGTGTGCGCGCTGGCCGAACCCGTCTGGCGGGACTGGGACGAGCGGCAGACCCTGGAGTGGATCCGCTACGAGTCGCTGATCAACGAGGTGTTCAAGGACTCCGGGGCGCGCGCGCTGTGCCCCTACGACCGCGAGGCGCTGCCGCCCCGGATCCTGGAGGAGGCGCGGCGCACCCACCCGATGGTGGTGACCGACGGTCCCGCGCTTCCCACCGGTGCCTACGTCGACCCGGTGACGTTCGGCGCCGCCTGCGACCGCGGCCGCCGCTTCGTCCGCCCCTCCGACGCCGAGTACTTCCCCGTCGAGGGCGACGACCTGCACGCGCTGCGCTCGTTCGTCGCCGAGCGGGCGCTGCTGCACGGCCTCGCCAAGCGGCCCGCGCAGAACCTCGTCACCGCGGTGAACGAGGTCGCGGCGAACGCGCTGCAGCACGGCCTGCCCCCGGTCGGGATGTGGATCTGGCGGGACGGCCCGGAACTGCTCTGCGAGGTCGGCGACAACGGGCTGTGGCGCCCCGCGCCGACCCCGCTCACCGGCTTCATCCCGCCCGACACGGCGCTGCAGCGCGGCTTCGGGCTGTGGACGGTCCGGCTCCTCGTCGACCTGATGGAGCTGCGGGCCGGCTGGGACGGCACGTTCGTCCGGCTGCACATCAGGTAGCCGGCGTGGAGCCGCTGAAGATCGTCCGCACGGACGAGCCCGCCGGCCTCGCGCTGATCGGCGAGCTGGACTCCGCCCGGCACGCGATGCTCGTCCGGGCGCTGGAGTCGGCGCTGGCGGACCTGCCGCCCGACCGCGAGTTCCACCTCGACCTCGGCGAGCTCGACTTCATCGACCTCGGCGGGATCGCCCTGCTCGGCGACGCCGCGTGGAGCCGCGTGTGCGGGGCGCCCGTGGTGCTCGACCGGACGCCGCCGCAGATGCGCGCCGTCCTGGAGACCGTCGGCTGGGGCACGCTCCCCGGCCTGTGCTTCGGCGACGCCGGTTAGCCCCGCCCCCGCCCCCGCCGACGCGGCGCGGCGCGGCGCGGCGGCGGGTTCACGGTGTGCGGCTGGGGCCCGCCGCCGGACGCTTCGACGTCGGTTCGAGCGGCGTCGACGACGGGGACGGCGAGGTGAGTCCGGACGTCGGCGGCACCGCCCGCCTGGTGTGCGTGGCGGTCGGGTGGGGCGACGCGCCGGGGCGTCCCCGCGGCGGCACGCCCGGCTCCGGGATCCGCGTCGGCAACGCCGACGGCCGCGCCGACGGCGTCGCGGTGGGCTCCCGCGGCCCCGGGACGGACGGGGAGGCGGGCGGCGCCATCGGCTGCGGCTTCGCAGGCCCGCCGCCGCCCGGCCACAGGAACAGCGCGATCGTCACCAGCACCGCCGCGGTCACCGCCGCCGCCAGGGCCGGGAACGCCCACCGCCAGCGGGTGCGCCGCTCCGGCGCCGCCGCCCGGCCCGCGTCCTGGAACCGGCGGACCGTCCCGGGGTCCGCGGTGATGTGGTCGGCGGCCGCACGGTAGTGGTCGCGCAGCAGGGCTTCGAGCTCGTCGTTCACGCCCGGCCCTCCTTCATGTGCTCCCGCAGCGCCGCCATGGCCCGCGCGGTGTGGCTCTTCACCGTTCCCCGGGAGATCCCGAGCGTCTCGGCGATCTCCTGCTCCCCGAGGTCGCACCAGTAGCGCAGCACGACCACCGCGCGCTGCTTGGCGGGCAGCGCGCGGAGCACCTCGTCCAGCTCTCCCCCGGCGACCCCCGCGGCCGGGGGCGCCCCGGCGAGGCGCTCCACGTCCGCCACCGACCCGACCGGAGTGTCCCGGCGGCGCGCCCGCCGCTTGTTCTCGTCGATGGCGAGGTTCACCAGCACCCGGCGGGCGTACGCCTCCGGGTTGCCGCCCGACACCCGCTTCCACCTGCGCGCGACCCGCTCGTAGGCGGTCTGCAGCAGGTCCTCGGCGAGGTGCCGGTCGTAGACGAGGAACACGGCGGTGCGCAGCAGCCGGCCCGCGGTGGCGGTCACGAACTCGTCGAACGTGATCTCCGCCCCGCGGATCTCCTGGGCGCTCATGGTGGACAGGCGGCTACCTCCGGGGCGCCGAGGGCCGGGGCGACGGCGTCATCGCCCGCCCGGGAGGCGCCGGCCGGCTCGTCGGGGACATCGACGGGGCCGGCGCCGGCGCCGCCGTCCGGGTCGGGCGCGGGGCGCCCGGCCGGACGGCGCAGTCCGTGGGAGTCGGATGCGGGTGCGCCTTCGTGGGGACCGGATGCGGGCGGGCCTTCGTGGGGGTCGGATGCGGGCGCGCCTTCGTCGGCGACGGCACCGGCCGCGGCGACGTCCGCGGCGGGAGGTCGCGCGGGCTCGCAGACGCGACCGGGCGCGGCTCCTTCGGCCTCGCGTCCTTCGGCGGGACCGGCTCCGGGGTGCGGGTGGACGGCCGCGGCGACGCGCACGGCCGTGCGGGCGCCTTCGGCGGCACCGGCGCGGGCGTCGCGGTGTGCGCCAGCGCGTTCCGCTCCGCCACCTGCCTGACCTGCGGAGACGACCCGGAGTCGGCCGCCGCCCAGATCCCGGCGGCGAGCGCGCCCGCGCCCACCACGCCGGCCAGCGCGAGCATCGGCCCGCGGCGGATGCGACTCTTGTCGATCATGTTGCTCCTCGGGGGGACGGTGTCCGTACACCCTTGAGAACCCCCGCCGGGGGCCGGCGGGTTGTCATGGAGCCCGACGAATTCTCCGCGAATTCCGCCGCGAACCGCACCGCGCGCGGCGCGGCGCGGGGTCACGGCAGTCCCGTGTACACGGACGCCACGTACTTGGACGCGTCGGCGCCGCGGCGCGGACGGAAGTCGAAGGCCGACCCGTCGGCGAAGTCGATGCGGACGAACCACTCGGGGACGTTGCCGCGCCCCAGGGCTACGGCGCGCAGCCCGCGCACGGCCGCATAGGGGACCTGCCAGCACGTCGTCAGCGGCGCGTCGGAAGCGGGCGCGGCCCCGTGTTCGCCGCCGGGCGTGCGGTCGCCGCCGGACGCCCGATCGCCGCCGGGCGTGCGGTCGCCGAGGAGCGCGCGGGCGCGTCCCCGCAGTCCGCCGCCGGACGGTTCGGCGGGCCGCGCGAACCTGGACTCGACGGCCACCGCGAGACGCCGGCCGGTCAGCAGCAGCCACGCCTCGTCGCCGTATCCGGCCATGTGCCCGGCCACCGCGGCCGCCGCCGCGCCCGCGTCCGCCGCGTGCGCCCATCCCCAGATGACCGGGTCGTCGGCCCATTCGTCGTTCCAGATCCGTGCGCCGCCCACCCGCGCGGGCGGTCCGCGCCCCCCGGGGGCGGGGGGCGCCCCCCCGGGGCGCCCGGCGGGGGGGGGCGCGGCCGCCCCGCCCCCGCCCGCGCCCCCCGCGCGCCCCCCCCCCCCGTTCCGGGGGCCGGCGCCCCTTGCGTCGGCCCACACCCGCCCGCGCCCGCGGGGCGGGGCCGGCCGCGCCCAGCCGGGGTCGGGGACCGGCCCGCCGGCGCCCGAGGCCGGCGGGTACGGCGCGACGATCCGGCCCCCGACGGCCCCGCCGATGTGCCCGGCCGCGCGGTCGCCCATCGCGAGGCGCTCGCCGGGAGCGCACCAGTGCGCGCGGGCCATCTCGTACAGCTTCTGCTCGTTGCGCGGCATGCGGTCGCTTTCGTCCGGCGGTCGCTCTCGTCAGGGGACGCCCACGTCAGGGGGTCTGCTCTGTCAAGGGGTCTGCGCGGTCATGCGGGCGAGGCGTCCGGCCTCCTCGTCGTCGAGCGCCACGACGTCGAAGCCGGACCCGTCGCGCAGCGCGACCCGCAGCACCGGGACCTTGCGCGGATGGTAGCCGGGCGGGAGCTTGCGCCGGTCGAGGCCGATCCCGGCGATCCGCGCCGCGGGGATCTCCGCCACCGCCGCGACGCCCGCCAGCGGGACCGGCTCGCCCGGCGGGTAGGGGTGGTCGCGTCCGAGCGACCGGCCGATCTCCGCCGCCCCGGCCGCGATCCTGCGCGCCCTGGACAACAGCCCGCCGCCCGCCTCGCGCTCGGCGGCGGCGCGGGCCTCCGCGGCGGGGCCCGGGACGATGTCGACGACACCGATCCTGTACGGGGTGAGCACCCACGCGCGCGGCCCGGACGGGACGGGCAGGACCGCCCGCCCGGCCAGGGTGCCGGGGTCCGCGCCGTGGACCACCAGGACCGGGTGCGTCATCGTCTGCCCCAGGTCACGGTCCACGAAGTCGACGCCGCGCCCCACCACGTCCATGACGGCGCGCGCGCCCTTCTTCGGCAGGCCGCGCCAGTCCAGCCCGCCCATGTCGAACCGGACGCCGGTGGGATGGCACGGGACGCACAGCAGGACGGGCTCGTCCGGCCGGCACCAGTGGCGCCGCAGCGCCAGCGTCCCGCCGAGCTCGTCCACGGCCCGTCCTAGGAGTGGCCGGCGGCGGCGAGCGCGTCGGGCAGCAGCCGGGCCAGCGCCCGGAACGCCTTGCCCCGGTGGCTGATCGCGTCCTTCTCCTCCGGCGCCATCTCCGCGGTGGTGCGGGTCTCGCCGTCCGGCAGGAAGATCGGGTCGTAGCCGAAGCCGCCGGTGCCGCGCGGCGCCCGCAGGAGGGTCCCGCGCATCCGGCCCTCGACGGTGTGCTCGACCGCGCCGCGGGTGCCGTTCGCCGGGACGACGAGTGCGGCCGCGCACACGAACGCGGCGCCGCGCAGGCCGTCGGCGACGTCGCCGAGCTGGTCGAGGACGAGCCGCAGGTTCGCGGTGTCCTTGTCGCCGGCGGCGTCGCCGAACCGCCCCGACCAGCGGGCCGACAGCACACCCGGCATGCCGTTCAGCGCGTCCACGCACAGCCCGGAGTCGTCGGCGACGGCGGGCAGGCCGGTGTGCGCGGCGATCGCGCGGGCCTTCAGCAGCGCGTTGCCCTCGAAGGTCTGCTCGGTCTCGGGGACGTCGGGGGCGTCCGGGAACGCGGCGAGGCCCACCACATCGATGCCGTCGAGGATCCGCTCCAGTTCGGCGATCTTGCCCGCGTTGCGGGTCGCCAGCACGATCCGCGTCACCGTGCGAGCGCCTCGTTCTGCAGCCGGGTCAGCTCGGCGCAGCCGCCGGCGGCGAGGTCGAGCAGCGCGTCCAGCTCGGCGCGGTCGAACGGGGCGCCCTCGGCGGTGCCCTGCACCTCGACGAACTTCCCGTCGCCGGTGCACACCACGTTCATGTCGGTGCCGGCGGCCGAGTCCTCCTCGTAGCACAGGTCGAGCCGGGCCTCCCCCGCGACGACGCCGACGCTGACCGCCGAGACCGAGGTGACCAGCGGGTTCCCGCGCAGCAGCTTGCGCTCGCGCATCCAGGACACCGCGTCGGCGAGCGCGACGTACGCGCCGGTGATCGCGGCGGTGCGGGTGCCGCCGTCGGCCTGCAGCACGTCGCAGTCGAGCTGGACGGTGTTCTCGCCGAGCGCCTTGAAGTCCAGGCAGGCCCGGACGGACCGGCCGATCAGCCGGGAGATCTCGTGGGTGCGGCCGCCGACCCGGCCCTTGATGGACTCGCGGTCGTTGCGGGTGTTGGTGGCGCGCGGCAGCATCGCGTACTCGGCGGTGACCCAGCCGAGCCCGGACTCGCGCCGCCAGCGCGGCACCGAGTCCTGCACCGACGCCGCGCACAGCACCCGGGTGCGGCCGAACTCGACGAGCACGGACCCCTCCGCGTGGTCGAGCCATCCGCGCTGGATGCGGACGGGGCGGAGCTGGTCGGGTGCGCGATCATCGGGGCGTGCCATGCGCACCACCCTAGTGCCCGCCGGAGGCGGTCACAGCTCGTAGGAGGCGCCCACCCGGGCGAGCTCGATGTCGCCTCCGTACCCGCTCGTCTTGGCCTCCTTCAGGGAGGTGTCCTGGTCGTTCCACGGCACCAGATGGGTGAGGACGAGGCGGCCGACGTCGGCGCGGGCGGCGTGCTCGCCCGCCTCCCGCGCGGTCAGGTGCAGCTCCGACGGCAGGTCCGGGCCCTCCAGGAACGACGCCTCGCACAGGAACAGGTCGGCGCCGCGCGCCAGGTCCACGAGCGTGTCGGACACGCCGGTGTCGCCGGAGTAGACCAGGGCCCGCCCGTCGTGCTCGATGCGGAACGCGTACGCCTCCACCGGATGCGGCATCAGCGCGGTCGTCACCCGGAACGGGCCGATCTCGTACGGGCCCCGGCGCAGCACGTGGAAGTCGAACGTCTCGCACATCCCGGGCTCGGGCTCCAGGTCGTACGCCTTCGCCATCCGCACCGCGGTCCCCTCGGGGCCGTGCACGGGCAGCCGCGGTTGCGGGCCGTCCGGATGGTACGTGCGGGCCACCCAGAAACCGCACAGGTCGAGGCAGTGGTCGGCGTGCAGGTGGGAGATGCACACCGCGTCGATCTCCTGCAACGAGCGGAAGCGCTGCAGGGACCCGAGCGCGCCGTTGCCGAGATCGAGCACCAGCGCGAAGCCGTCCGCCTCGATCAGGTAGCTGGACGCGGGGCTGTCCGGCCCCGGGAAACTGCCGGAGCAGCCGATCACTGTGACCCGCACGCTCACTCCTCCTCTTGTGTCCCCGAGGAATCAGGTGGTCAGAGCCTTGTTCAGGACGGATTCCGACGCGGTCTCCACCACGTCGATCTCCGGCCCGAGGAAGCGCCGGCCGAGCTCGGCGAACACGCCGGGGTCACCGGTCGCGCGGAACCGGTGCCGTGGCCGGGGCGTCCCCTCGTCGCGGGCCAGCCCCTGGTCGTGCAGCACTCGATACACGTCCTTGGCGGTCTCGTCGGCGCTTGACACCAGTGTGACCCCGTCGCCGACGACATACGAGATGACGCCGGTCAGCAGTGGGTAATGCGTGCAGCCGAGGATGAGGGTGTCGCAGCCCGCGTCCACGATCGGCCGCAGGTACTCGCGCGCCGCGTCCAGCAGTTCCGGCCCCATCGTCACGCCCGCCTCGACGAACTCGACGAAGCGCGGGCACGCCGCGCTCACCAACTCGATGTGGGGGGCGGCGGCGAACGCGTCGTCGTAGGCGCGGCTGGTGACGGTGGCGTTCGTGGCGATCAGCCCGACCCGCCCGTTGGACGTGGCGCGGGCCGCGCGCCGGGTCGCCGGGTTGATCACCTCGACGACCGGGACGTCGTAGCGCTCGCGGGCGTCGCGCAGCATCGCCGAGCTGGCGCTGTTGCAGGCGATCACCAGCATCTTCACGCCCTCGTCGACGAGCTGGTCGAGCATCTCCAGGGCGAACGCGCGGACCTCGGCGATGGGGCGCGGCCCGTACGGCTGGCGGGCCGAGTCGCCGAGGTAGACGATCGGCTCGTTCGGCAGCTGGTCGAGGATGGCGCGGGCCACGGTGAGGCCCCCGAACCCGCTGTCGAAGATCCCGATCGGACGGTCCGACCGGCCACCGGAAGAGAGGTCCATCGCGTCGAGGTCGCCGGTCGCTGACATGGTCCTACAGGCTAGGCGACTTACCCCCGCCGAGGTGCGTCATGCGTTGGACATCACACCGTCATCCGCCGGAAAAGACACCAGTTCACGGGACGCGCGCGTGATCCCGTCGCCCGGTGCGCGAAACGCCGGTGAACCGCGTCACGCCGGCGGAGCGCCTCATCGGGTAGGGCGGGTGACCGCCTGACGCGCTACTTCTTGACGCCGATGCCGACCCGGGCGATCTGCCGGCTCTGCGCGACGAGGCGTCCGGTGGAGTCCCAGACCTCGACCTCCTCGTCGAACCAGCCGTCCGACAGCAGCCGGCCGGTGCCGTGCACGGCGAGCCAGCCGGGCGCCGGGACGGCCCGCATGTGCCAGGTGAGCTCGACGGTCGGCGCCCAGCCCTTGGAGCCGAGGTTCAGCGCGACGGGCGGCAGCGCGTCGACGGTCAGCGCGAGCGTGAACGCGTCGGGGCCGTGGCCGTCGCGGAGCCGGAACCAGGCGCGGATCTCGGGGCGGCCGCTCGGCGTGCCGTCCAGCCAGCCCATCGTGGAACGGTCGAAGCGCATGTCGACCTGCCCGGCGAAGCCCTCGGTGCCCTCGGCCGGCAGCATGCTGGTGCACTCCTCCAGCGGAGGGACGGGGACGGCGGGCGCGGGGCCGGCGAACGCGGGCTCGGCGGCGGCGCCGAGCGTGCCGGTGGTGACCAGCGCCTCCACCACGGGGCGCCCGTCCTGGACCAGGCTGACCAGCGAGGTCGCGGCGGTGCGGCCGGCCTTGCGGGTGTCGACGACGAGCTCGGCGCGGCCGGGCTTGGCGGGCCGCAGGAACGTCGTCGCGGTGGAGATGGGGTGCTCGTGCGGGGAGGCGTCGACGGCGGCCCGGTCGAGGACCGCCATCAGGTAGCCGCCGTTCAGCGCCTCGGCGAAGCCGAAGTCGCCGTCCAGGTCGACCTCGTACCGGCCGTCACCGACCCGCTTGACCGCGGTGGCCGCCTCGAACCCGCTCATCAGTTCTCCCGGTCCGGCCGGCGGGCGTCCACCCGGCCGGCACGGTTCTAGAATCACGTTCGAGTATGAACTGTACCGTGCCGGCCGGGAACGGCGCCGTGGCCGGGATCACGCCGGAATGTCCGGACTCGGGAGCGGGCCCGCCCGGTGTCGATCACGATGTCGGTCCGGGTGTCGGGCGGGGTGCCGGGCGCGGCGTCAGGCCCAGAGCTGGCCTTCGAGGCGCGCCTCGGCCTCCTCCAGAGTGCCGCCGTACGCGCCCGTGGACAGGTACTTCCAGCCGCCGTCGGCGACGATGAACACGATGTCGGCGCGCTCGCCCGCCTTCACCGCCTTGCTCGCCATGCCGATCGCGGCGTGCAGCGCGCCGCCGGTGGAGATCCCGGCGAAGATGCCCTCCTGCTCCAGCAGCTCGCGGGTGCGGCGCAGCGCGTCCCGCGACCCGACCGAGAAGCGGGTCGTCAGGACCGAGTCGTCGTACAGCTCGGGGATGAAGCCCTCGTCGATGTTGCGCAGCCCGTACACCAGCTCGCCGTACCGCGGCTCCGCCGCGACGATCCTGACGCCGGGCACCTGCTCGCGCAGGTACCGGCCGACGCCCATCAGCGTGCCGGTGGTGCCGAGGCCCGCGACGAAGTGCGTCACCGAGGGCAGGTCCGCGAGGATCTCCGGACCCGTCGTCTCGTAGTGCGCCAGCGCGTTGGCCTCGTTCCCGTACTGGTACAGCATCACCCAGTCGGGGTTCTCGGCCGCCAGGCCCTTCGCCACCCGGACGGCCTCGTTCGACCCGCCCGCGGCGGGCGACGGGATGATCTCCGCGCCCCACATCTCCAGCAGCTGGCGGCGCTCCGCCGAGGTGTTCTCGGGCATCACGCACACCATCCGGTAGCCGCGCAGCTTGGCCACCATGGCGAGGGAGATGCCGGTGTTCCCGGACGTCGGCTCCAGGATCGTGCAGCCCGGCGTCAGCACCCCGTCCTTCTCCGCCTTCTCGATCATGTAGAAGGCGGGACGGTCCTTCACCGACCCGGTCGGGTTGCGGTCCTCGAGCTTGGCCCAGAGCCGGACGTCCTCGCTCGGCGACAGCCGCGGCAGCCCGACCAGCGGGGTGCCGCCGAGCGAGTCCAGCAGCGAGTCGAATCGCATGTGCGCTCGTCCAGTCCGGCTCAGCCGCCCGCGACGGCCGGCAGGATCGTCACGCCGTCGCCGTCGGCGACCTCCGTCTCCAGGCCGCCGAGGAAGCGGACGTCCTCGTCGTTGAGGTAGACGTTGACGAACTTGCGCAGACCCTTGTCGTCCACCAGCCGGGCACGCAGCCCCGGGTGGCGGGAGTCCAGGTCGGTGAACAGCTCGTCGAGCGTGCCGCCCTTGCCCTCGACGGCCTTGGCGCCGTCGGTGAGGTTGCGCAGGATCGTCGGGATCCGGACCTCGATCGCCATCGCGATGATCTCCTTTGGTCGTACGGGGCTCCCCGCCCTCAGCGTCACAACCGGGCGGGCAGCGGGGGAATTCCGGGCTGGATCAGCGCGTCGGCGAACAGTCGTAGACGACCTCGGCGCGCGAATGCCCGAACAGGAAGCTCTGTACGGGTGGCACCGCGAGGGCCGGGACACGGCGCCGCGCGCCCGTCACATCCCCGCTCGTCCACATGTCGACCAGTTTACCGGCCGCGTTCCGGCCGCTCCCCGCCGCCATCCGGCTCCGCACCCCCGCGATCGGCCGGGACGATCAGGCGTCGTAGGCGTCGACGATCCGGACCTCTTCCTCGGTCACCTCGCCGTCCACGATCCGGTACGACCGGAACTCCTCGGTGCTCTCGTCGCGGGTGGACACGAGCACGTAGTGCGCGTTCGGCTCGGACGCGTAGGAGATGTCGGTGCGGGACGGGTACGCCTCGGTCGCGGTGTGCGAGTGGTAGATCACCACCGGCTCCTCGTCCCGGTCGTCCATCTCGCGCCACAGCTTCAGCTGCTCCTGGGAGTCGAACCGGTAGAACGTCGGGGACCGCTCGGCGTTGGTCATCGCGACGTACCGGACGGGCCGGTCCGACCCGATCGGGCCGGCGATGATGCCGCACGCCTCGTCCGGATGGTCGGCGCGCGCATGCGCGACGATCTTCTCGACCAGGGCACGCTCGATCGTCAGCATGCCCGAAGGCTACCGTCCCCGCCCGCGCGCACCCCACCCGCGGCCCGGCCTCGACCGGGTCTCGCCGCGGGCGGGTCTCAGTCACGGTCGAGCCGGATGTGCATCCGGATGCGGGTGCCGCCGGGGCCGGACCTGATCTGCACGATGTGGCAGAGCCGGCGCACCGCCCACATCGCGCCGTCCACGCCCTGCCCGGCCTGCCCGCCCGGCGCACCCGGCGCACCCGGCACGGCGGACGGGGGCGGGCCGGGCGGCGGCGGGGCGTAGCCGAGGAAGCGGTCGGCGAGGGCGCGGCCCGGGTCGGCCACCTCGCAGACAAGCTCGCCCGCCCGTCCCCACAGCCGCGCCGAGCCGTGCCCGCCGCCGGCCTGGATGATCATGGTGGCGACCTCGTTCACCGCCAGCACGAACGGGAGCGTCCGGCCCTCCGGCAGCCCGAGCCGGGCGGCCTCGGCCGCGAGGAAAGCGCGCAGCGACGGCAGCCCACCCGCACCGAATGCCCGGTGCGCGGCGGAGGCGGGCGGCGGCGGGAGCGCGTCCGCGTTGCACTCGGCGTAGTACTGGGCCGGGTCGGTGTACTCGGGGCTGGGCCGCGGGCCGTCCGGGCCGGCCAGCTCCGGGTGCGTGCGGGCCATCGCGGCCAGCACCCCGGGCGGCAGCGCCACCGCGTCGTACGCGCACATGATCATGGTGGGGGTGCCGGCGAACACCACGTTCAGCAGCGACTCGTGCCGCTGCCACTCGCGCGTCTCCAGCGGCGACAGCCCGTCCCAGACCGGCTCGGCGAGCAGCCGCAGCCGCCCGCGCGGCCACCAGTCGGCGCGCATCCGGTCGTGGTAGCCGGCCAGCGCCCGCATCGGCCCGCCGAACCAGTCGGCGGAGTCGATGAACTCGATCCCGGCGGCGGCCTCCGGGCCGAGCCGCTCCCGCAGCGACACCCGGACCGGCTCGGAGGCGATCACCACCACCGCGTCGCCGGCCGTCCACCCGGCCTCCAGGTACGGGACGGCGGTCAGCGCCAGCTCGAGCGGCCACCCGTACGGGACGGCCCGGTGCACCAGCACGTTCCGGCCGCCGGACGGCCGCCGGGCGTCCGCCGCGGCGTTCCCGGCCCGCGGCGCACCCGCATGACGAGCGATCACCGGACCCCCTCGTGGACGACCCCGGGCGCGCCCGCCCAGCCGGACGCCCGCATCATCATCTCCACGCAGCCCGGCGCCGACCGCAGGACGACCAGCCGGTCGGGCACGATGCTCCACTCGTTCACGCCGACCAGCGCGCGCAGCCCGGCCAGGTCGCAGAACTCCACCCCGGCCAGGTCCAGGCACACGTGCGCGGCGCGGCCGTCCAGCCCGCGCAGCGCCGCCAGCAGCCCCGGCAGCGTCGACTCGTCGATCGAGCCGGACAGGCGCAGGCCGGGCGGCGCGAACAGCGGGTCGATTCTCAGCACGCCGTCGTCGAAGACCGCGTCGGCGCCCGCCCGCCCGCCGTGGCACGCCTCCAGCGCGCCGAGCCCGCCGGGCGCGAACCAGCTCGCGTCGAACTGGCACAGCGCCATCGCGTCCCCGGCCTCGGCGACGGCCCGGCCCACGGCGTCCTCGAACGCCGCGAACCCGGCGGTGCCGGGCCAGCCGCGCGAGGCGGGCGACGCCTCGACGCTCACCCGGACCCCCGCGCGCCGGTCCGGGCCGCGGGCCGCCGCGATCACCTCGCCGGCCGGGCGGCCCGCGGCCTCGGGCACGGCCAGCCGGCCGTCGTTGACGGCGGCGAGCAGGTCGGGGGCGTCCGCCGCGAACAGCGCCCGCAGCCGGTCCCGCACGGCCCGCGCGGGCTCGCCGTCCGCCAGATGGACCAGCGCGTGCCCGGCCGCCATCCCGGCGCGCAGGTAGGCGGACAGGACGGCGTGCCGTTCCGCGCCGCTGCCGTAGGCGAGGAAGAAGTGGTCGCCCCACCGCATCGAGCCGACCGCCGCGCCGTGCCCGCGGGCCTTGCCCCGCCCCGCCATGCCCTCGCCGCCTGTCATGCCGCGTCCGCCGCCCTGTCGTGCCCGCCTGCCCCGCGGTGCCCGCCCGCCATGCGCGACAATCCCTCCGCTCAGCCGGTCCGTTCCTCGATCGACACTCCTGACCGCGCGAGCAGGCCCGACTCGCGCAACCGGCCCGCCAGGGCGGGGCCGGCGCCGCGCAGCAGCAGGCCGCGGCCGGTGGCGGAGCCCGGCCGGTCCGCGTCGGCCAGCAGCCGCAGCCCGGCCTCGTCGCAGCCGGTCAGGCCGTGCAGGTCCAGGCAGAGCAGCCCCGCCGTGGACGCGACCGATGCCAGCACCTTCTCCGCCGCCGGGACGTTCGCGGCGTCCAGCGCCCCGGTCAGCGCCGCGCCGGGCGGCGTGAACGTCGGCGAGATGCGCAGCGCGCCGTCGTCGTAGTGGTCGTTCGCCCGCACCCGGCCCATGTGGCCGGCCTCCAGCTCCGCCAGCCGCACCTCGTCGAACCAGCGGCGGTCGAACTGGCAGATCGCCATCGCCTTCAGGTCGGTGGTCATGAACACCTGGTCGAGCATGCGCTCGAAGTCGCCGTGCCGCTCGGTCCCGGGCCAGCGGCGCAGCGAGAACCGCGCCTCGCCGGCGATCCGGACCCCCGCGTAGCCCTGCACGAGCGCCAGGTCGATCTCGGTGGCCATCAGCTCCAGGCTCTCGTCCGGGTCGAACCGGCCGCTGGCCAGGAACGTCTCCTCGGCGGTGCGGACGGCGAAGTGCCCGGCGTCCGCCGCGGCGGCGAAGTCGAAGCCGGTGTCGTCCTGGACCGGGCGGACCGTGTCGGGCCCGCCGTCCCGGCCGCCGAGCCAGGCGGCGACGTCCCGCGCGGGGACGGCGTCGGAGATGTAGATCACCTTCTGGCCCGCGCGCACCCCGTCGCGGACGTAGGCGGCCATGACGGACCGCCGTTCGGCGTCGCTGTCGAAGAAGAGGCACAGGTGGTCGCCCAGCTCCATCGAGCCGACGGGCTTGCTGTGCGCGTCCGTTGCCGGCATCGCGGCCTCCGGTTGGCGTAAGGCCCGCCTTCCGCGGCGGGACTGGCGGCGTCCCCTCACGCTCCAGTGGACACCACTCAGGGCGTCCGCGTCCCGACAATCGGTGATGTCGGTGATGGCCGGGTACGGACGGAAACGTCCCACCGCGTCGCACGGGCGGCGGCGCCCCGCCCGCGGGTCACCAGAGGGCGCGGACGAGCCCTTCCTGCAGCATCGTCAGCCAGTCGTAGGCGGCGAACATCGGCGCCCGCGGATCGCGCGGGTCGAGCTGCTCGGCCTCCTCGTACCACTCCTCGCTGATGTCCAGCCGGGTGCCGAGCGCCAGCCGCACGTCGTTCAGCGCGCGCAGCCAGATCTGCGCCCGCTCCTGGTCGAGGACGATGTCGGAGCCCGGGTCCTTCAGCGCGTCCAGCACCGTCCGGGCCGCCTCGCGCTTGCCGTCCCGCAGCCCCATCTCGGTGTAGCGGCGGAACTCCCCCGCCGCCTCGCCGTCCTCGCGGTAGGCGTCGGGGAACAGCCGCGCCAGCACCGGGTCGTCCGGCTTGACGGCGTTCTCGGCGATGCCCATGGAGGCCAGCTCGCCGTCCTCGCCCGGGGCGTCCCCGAGCAGCGAGACCATCTGCTCCATCAGGGCCCGCACCAGCGCCGCCTCCTCCGGCTCCAGCCGTACGACGACGCCCTTGCGGGTCTTCTTCACGTTGCTCATCGGATCGCTCCGCCCAGAAAGGCTTCGGTGCGGGTCGTCACTGCTCCCCGGAGGGGGACGGCCTCGGACGGCGAGGGCGACGGCCCCCGCGCCCACCGGCCGGCCTCGCCGGTGATCAGTCGTCCCGCTTGACGGTGGCCCACAGCCCGTAGGAGTGCAGGATCTCCACGTCCCGCTCCATCTCCTCGCGGGTGCCCTTGGCCACGACGGCGCGCCCCTTGTGGTGGACGTCCAGCATCAGCTTCTCGGCCTTGCTCTTGGGGTAGCCGAAAACGGTCTGGAACACGTACGTGACGTACGACATCAGGTTGATCGGGTCGTTCCAGACGATCGCCAGCCAAGGCCGGTCGGCGCGCACGTCCTCCTCGGCGTCGGGCCGCTCCAGCTCGACGGGTGCGGGCGCCGTGCTCATGAGCCCGCCCCGCTCGCCCTGCTCGTGACGCTCATCGGCCGCGTCTCCCCCTCTCCCCGCGTTGTCGGTCCGCCCACGGCACCCGATGCTATGCGCCCCGCGCCGTCCGGTGCGATCTTCACCGTCCCCGACGCGATCTCCGCCGGGGCGCCGGGCGGCGCCCGCGGGGCCGCGGTGTGATCTCCGCCGGGCGCGGTGGCCCGCCCCTCCATGGTGCCCGCACCTGCCCTTAGGGTTCCACCTGTGGACGTTGATGACGGAACCGCCCTGCTCACCGACCAGTACGAGCTGACGATGCTGCAGGCCGCGCTGCGCAGCGGCACGGCCGGCCGGCGCGCGGTCTTCGAGGTGTTCGCGCGCAGCCTGCCCGCGGGCCGCCGGTACGGCGTGGTCGCGGGGATCGGGCGGCTGCTGGACGCGATCGAGGCGTTCCGGTTCGACGGCGCCGAACTGGAGTTCCTCACCGCCAAGGGGATCGTGGACGAGCCCACGGCGCAGTGGCTGGAGAAGTACCGCTTCTCCGGGAACGTCTGGGGTTACGCCGAGGGCGACTGCTACTTCCCGGAATCGCCGATCCTGGTGGTCGAGGGGACGTTCGCCGAGGCCGTCCTGCTGGAGACCATCGTCCTGTCGATCCTCAACCACGACTGCGCGATCGCCTCGGCCGCGTCCCGGATGGTGCAGGCCGCGCAGGACCGGCCGATCATCGAGATGGGGTCGCGCCGCACCCACGAGCGCGCGGCCGTCGCCGCCGCCCGCGCCGCCTACATCGCCGGGTTCACCACCACGTCGAACCTGGAGGCGGGCCGCCTCTACGGCGTCCCCACCGCCGGGACGAGCGCGCACTCGTTCACCCTGCTGCACGACAGCGAGCGGCACGCGTTCGAGGCGCAGCTCGCGTCGCTGGGCGACGGGACGACGCTGCTCGTCGACACCTACGACGTCGAACGGGCCGTCCGGACGGCCGTGGAGCTCGCCGGGCCGTCCCTCGGCGCCGTCCGCATCGACAGCGGCGACCTCGGCGTGGTGGCCCGCCGCGTCCGCGAGCAGCTCGACTCGCTGGGCGCGCACGGCACGCGCATCGTGGTCACCGGCGACCTCGACGAGTACGGCATCGCCGCGCTCGCCGCCGCGCCCGTCGACGGGTACGGCGTGGGGACGTCCCTGGTGACGGGGTCCGGCGCCCCGACCGCCTCGCTCGTCTACAAGCTCGTCGCCCGCGCCGACTCCGGCGACGAGGACGCGGCGATGCGGCCGGTCGCGAAGCGCTCCACCGGCAAGCCCAGCCGCGGCGGCCGCAAGAGCGCCGTGCGGTGCATCGACGCGCACGGCACCGCGTACGCCGAGACGGTGTCGGTCGGCGAGCCGACGCCGGGGCCGCGCGACCGCGTCCTGCACGTCCCGCTCGTCCGCGACGGCGAGATCGTCGGGCGGGAGACGCTGCGGGACGCCCGGGAACGGCACGTCCGGTCCGTCGCGGAGCTCCCCGCGACCGCGCTCCAGCTGTCCAAGGGCGAGCCCGCCGTGCCCACCGAGTTCGTCGACGGCGGCCCGCGCCGCTGACCGGCCCGGAAGGGCACGGCCTCCGCTGGGGTAGCGTCGACGGCGGGGAGACACAGGCAGAGGAGCGGTCATGGGCAAGAAGGCTCTGATCATCGTGGACGTGCAGAACGACTTCTGCGAGGGCGGGTCGCTCGCCGTCGCGGGCGGCGCGGGCGTGGCCACGGCCATCTCGGGCCACGTGGCGGCGCGGGGCGGCGACTACGCGCACATCGTCGCGACCCGCGACTTCCACCTCGACCCCGGCGGCCACTTCTCCGACCATCCCGACTTCGTCGACAGCTGGCCCCCGCACTGCGTGATCGGCACCCCGGGCGCCGACTTCCACCCCAACCTGGCGCTCGCCCCCATCGAGACGGTGTTCAGCAAGGGCCGCGAGACCGCCGCCTACAGCGGCTTCGAGGGCGTCTCCGACGACGACGTCCCGCTCGGCGACTGGCTCGCCTCCCGCGGCGTCGACGCCGTCGACGTCGTCGGCATCGCCACCGACCACTGCGTCCGCGCCACCGCCGTCGACGCGGCCCGGGCCGGCCTGCGCACCACGGTCCTGCTCGACCTGACGGCGGGCGTCGGCAAGGCCACCGTCGGCCGCGCCCTGGACGAGCTCGGGCGCGAGGGCGTCGCCCTCTCCGGCGACCCGGTCGTGAGCGGCGACTGAACGTGAGCACTGCCCCCGAAATGAGCACTCCCCCTGAGACGAGCACTCCCCCCGGCGTCGAAGTGATCCTGGTCGCCGGCGTGTCCGGCAGCGGCAAGTCCACCGTCGGCGGCCTGCTCGCCGAGCGGCTCGGCTGGGACTACGCCGAGGCCGACGCGTTCCACTCCCCCGCGAACATCGCGAAGATGCGGGCCGGGCATCCGCTGACCGACGCCGACCGCGCCCCCTGGCTGCGCGCGATCGCCGCGTGGATCGACGACCGGCTCGAGACCGGGCGGCCCGGCGTCGTCAGCTGCTCGGCGCTGAAGCGCGCCTACCGCGACCGGCTCACGGGCGGGCGGCCCGCCGTCCGCACCGTGATGCTCGACGGCGACCGCGACGTCATCGCCGCGCGGATGCGCGCGAGGCACGGCCACTTCTTCGGCGCCGGCCTGCTGGACAGCCAGTTCGCCGACCTGGAGCGGCCCGCCCCGGACGAGCACGTCCTGACCGTCCCCATCACCGACTCCCCCGAGGAGACGGTCGACCGCATCGTCAAGGCCCTGGACCTGGCACCGCTGCACTGACCCCGCGACGCGCCCGCCGTCGGCGCGGGCGACACCCTCGGCGTCCGGCCTCAGGCGCGCTTGGCGGCCCACTCGCGGATCTTGCTGATCCGCTTGCGGATCTCCTCCGCGCTGGCCTGCGGGACGGCCGGCCCGCCGCACGCCGTGCGGAGCTGGCTGTGGATCACGCCCTGCGGCTGGCCGGTGCGGTGGTTCCACGCGTTGACCAGGCCGTTCAGCTCCTTGCGCAGGGCGTGCAGGTCCTCGGCGGCGGTGCGGTCGGCGCGCGGGTCGCCGGTCTTGCGGCGGCGCTCGTTGGCGATCTGGTCGGCCTGCCGCTTGCGCAGCAGCTGCGTCACCTGCTCGGGCTCCAGCAGGCCGGGGATGCCGAGGAACTCCTCCTCCTCGGCGGAGCCCGGCTGGGCCTGCATGCCGAACTCGCCGCCGTCGTACAGGACGCGGTCGAACGTCGCGGACGCCTCGACCGTCTCGAACGGCAGCTCCTCGCCGACGTCCGGGGTGTCCTGCTTGCGGTTGGCCTCGGCGAGCAGGTCGTCGTCGAGGCCGTCCTCGCGGACGGGCCGCTCGAGGACGTGGTCGCGCTCCTCCTCCAGCTCGGCGGCGTGCCCCATCAGCGTCGGCACCGACGGCAGGAACACCGACGCCGTCTCGCCGCGCTTGCGGGCGCGGACGAAACGGCCGATCGCCTGCGCGAAGAACAGCGGCGTGCTGGTGGACGTGGCGTAGACGCCGACCGCGAGGCGCGGGATGTCGACGCCCTCCGACACCATCCGGACCGCGACCATCCACCGGTCGTCGGTCTCGCTGAACGCCTTGATCTTCTTGGACGCGGTCGGGTCGTCCGACAGCACGATCGTCGCGCCCTGCCCGGTGACCGCGCGGAGCATCTTGGCGTAGGCGCGGGCGGCCTCGTGGTCGGTGGCGATGACCAGCCCGCCCGCGTCCGGGATGGCGCGGCGCAGCTCGGTGAGGCGGCGGTCGGCGGCGGCGATGACCTGCCTGATCCAGTCGCCCTTGGGGTCGAGCGCGGCCCGCCACGCCTGCGCGGTCTGGTCCTGGGTGAGCGGCTCGCCGAGCGTCGCGGTGATCTCGTCGCCGGCGCGGGTGCGCCAGCGCATCTCGCCCGCGTACGCCAGGAAGATCACCGGCCGGACGACCCCGTCCGCGAGCGCCGGGCCGTAACCGTAGGTGTAGTCGGCCTGGCTGCGCTTGATCCCGTCCGGGCCCTCCTCGTAGCGGACGAACGGGATCGGGTTGATGTCGGTGCGGAACGGGGTGCCCGACAGCGCGAGCCGCCGCGTCGCCGGCTCGAACGCCTCCCGGACGGCGTCGCCCCAGGACAGGCCGTCGCCCGCGTGGTGCACCTCGTCGAAGATCACCAGGGACTTGCGCGACTCGGTGCGGTTGCGGTGCAGCGCCGGGCGCGCCGCGACGGTCGCGTAGGTGACGGCGACGCCGTGGAAGTCCTTGCCGACCGGGCCGTCGCCGTTCTGGTACTCCGGGTTGATCTTGATGCCGACGCGGGCGGCGGACTCCGCCCACTGCCGCTTCAGGTGCTCGGTCGGGCAGACGATCGTGATCGCGGCGACGATCCTTCGCTCCATCAGCTCCCGGGCCAGCCGCAGCGCGAACGTCGTCTTACCGGCGCCGGGCGTCGCGACGGTGAGGAAGTCGCGCGGGCCCGGCTGCTGCCCGTCCGTGCCGAAGTAAGCCTCCAGCGCCTGCTGCTGCCAGGCGCGCAGGGATTGCGCGGTCCCCCAGGCGGCCCGCTCGGGGAACGCGGGGGGCATGCTCGATGCGGCGAAGGTGCTCACGGTCATAGCAGGCTACCGAGCCCCACCGACAGATCGCGCCGCCCCGGCCCCTCCTGTGCCGCGATCCACACTCCCGCGCTCTCGCGCGCCGCCCTGGCCGCGCCCGTTCCCCGCCGCCCGGTAGGCGGCCCACGCGGCGCGGATGCGGCGGCCCTGACCTGGGGTGAACTGCCGCATGCAGGAGTCGAACCCGTAGTTCATGAAGTTGTGCACCGGGTCTTCGCCGCGCTGCGGGCAGCTGTCCTTGTAGTCAGGGCACCCTTGCGCGGGGGAAGCCTCGTACGGGGTGTCGGACACCCCGTCCCCGGGCGGCGTGCACCCGCCCTGGAACGTATGCAGCAGCCCCAGCCAGTGCCCGATCTCGTGGACGGCCGTGTAGCCGCGGTTGAAGCGCCGGTAGGAGCCGTGCGGGAGGCTGCGGTAGTCGATGACGACGCCGTCCATGCGCGGGCTCTTGCGGTACCACTGCGGGAAGGTCGAGAACCCGAGGACGTCGCTGCCCACGGCCGCCGTGTAGAGGTTGAGCGTGCCGCGCCCGCCCCTGCGCAGCTTGCGCTTGATGCCGCTCTGGTACTTCCGCGGGTGGGAGAACCAGGCGGCCTTGTTCGTCACGTCGTAGCCGGCGAGGTGGAACCGCACGCCGGTGTCGGCGCCGCCCGTCCGCCCGCTGTACGCCGCGTTCAGGGTGGCGATCTGGCTCCGGACGGCCGCCCCGGACAGCCGCCCCGTCCGCCCGGCGGCGAGGACGTGGAAGCGCACCGGGATCACCAGCGCCCGCCGCCTCGCCGCATCGGACCGCCTCGCGTCGGACCGTCCCGCGTCGGCGCGTCTCGCATCGGACGGCGCCGCGTCCGACCGGCCGTCCGACCGCAGCGCGTCGAGACGCGCCTCGTCCGCCGTGCCGTAGCGCTCGCGGAGCGTCCTGCGCAGGTCCCCGAGCATCGCGACGACCTGGCCGCGGCTCAGCTCCCCGCCCGCGTCGCGCGGGTGGGCCGCCCGGGCCGCGGCGCCCCGCCCGCACCCGTCCTCCCCCGCCGCGCCGATCTTCCCCGCCGCGCCGGACGTCCTCATGACGCCGGCCGTCCGCACGGTCCTGGCCCGCGCACGCGGGCCGTCACTCATCGAACTCGACACCGCACACGCTGTGACCGTCAGTGCGCACAGCGAAACCCCGGCGAACCGCCGCATCTGTCCCCCGTATGTCCCCGTTTGGAAAGCTGATCTGGAAAAGCAGGTGTGGAAACGCGAAAGCCCCGCGGTGGCGCGTCCGCCCTCCTGGCGAACCTGACCGCGGGACCGTCACGGGGGCGCGCGGGCCGTACGGCCCGGCGCCCTCATCCGGCTCTCAGCCGGCCGTCACTCGTCGCCCTTGTCCCCGCCCGGCTGCATGGACTCGTAGATCTCCTTGCACTCCGGGCAGACCGGGTACTTCTTCGGGTCCCGGTTCGGCACCCAGACCTTGCCGCACAGCGCGATCACCGGCGTGCCGGTCACCGCGCTCTCGGTGATCTTGGCCTTCTTCACGTAGTGGGCGAACCGCTCGTGGTCGCCGTCACCATGCGAGAGGTCCGGCCGGACGTCCTGCTGGGTGTCGCTGTCGGGAAGGATCCTCGTACTCACGTCATCACCTTAGTTCAGCGTCGGGTCCTCGGGGAAAGTGGAGACGAACGCCAGGTCACCGCCCTGCCGGCGGAGCACCTCCTGCCACAGCCGGTCCGGGTCCCCGGCGAACACGTCGCCCGCCTCGGCCGGCACCAGGTACCAGGCGCCGTCCTCGATCTCGCCGCGCAGCTGCCCGGCCGACCAGCCGGCGTACCCGGCGAACACCCGCAGCTGCAGCAGCTCCGGCGCCAGCAGCCCGGGCGGCGCCTCCAGGTCGACCAGGCCGACCCGGGCGACCTCCGAGCCGCCCTCCAGCGCCCGCCAGCCGAGCGGCTCGTCCTCGCCCGGCAGGCGGGCCAGGGCGAGCGCGTTGTCCAGCGCGACCGGGCCGCCCTGGAACACCACCGACGGGCCCGTCACCAGCTCGGCCCACGGCGGCAGCACCCGGTCGACCGGGATCTCGGTCGGCCGGTTCAGGACAACCCCCAGCGTGCCCCCGTCCATGTCGTGCTCGACCACCAGGACGACGCTGCGCCTGAAGTTGGGATCCTCCAGTTGAGGTGTCGCGACCAGCAGAAGCCCCACCCTGATGCCGTCTTCCATGGGTTCCATCATGCGTTGCGCGGACCTCCCACGGCACGTCCCCCCGCTCGTTAGCCTGTTAGGCATTCCTAGCGATGGGGATATCGGCACCACAACCGCCTAGGTTAAGAATGATCCAGGATCACCCGGCCGCCCGCTCAGCCCGGACCCCCCGAGACCCCCGGGGCGACCGCCCGAAGGGCGGATGAGGAGGACAGCGATGCAGTTGCCCAGGGTCATCATCGCCGCAGTGTTTCTCGTCATCGGGGGGCTGATCGCCGTCCCGGCCCTGATGAAGTCGTCGGGCTCCGGCGCGCGGGCGTCCTCCACCACCTCCACGTCGGCGAGTCCGAGCCCCAGCGGCTCGGGGACGTCCCCCTCGCCGACGAAGACGACCCACAAGCCGTCCAAGACGCCGACGAGGACGCCGACGAGCACGGCCGCGCCGCAGCCCGTCAGCGCCACCATCGGCTCGGTGTCCTGCCCGTCGCGGTCCGTCCGCGTGACCGTCCGCAACACCGGGACGCAGCGCGAGGACTTCACCGTCCTCAAGAACGACGACAGCGCGACCGTCCCCGCCACCGTCTCCCCCCACGACAGCAGGACCGTGACGGTCGAGCTGAAGGAGGACCGGCGGACGCTCGTCCAGGTCGACTGGGCCAACAAGCAGATCGAGACCCGCTCGCTCACGGCGAACTGCAAGCACGCGGGCGCCGCGCCGCACAAGACCGCGCCGACCAAGCTGCCGCACACCGGCCCGGACACCGTCCTGTGGGCCCGGGCCGCGACCGGCGTCGGCGTGATGCTCACCGGCGTGGTCATCTTCTGGTACGGCGGGATCTGGCCCCGCCGCCGCGACCAGGTCTTCGCGAAGAAGACCGACTGAACCGGCCGAGCCGGCCGGTCCGGCGGGGGGGGGCCGAGCCGGGCGCGGGGGGGGGGGGGTCGGCGCGGGGGGGGGGGGGGGCGCGGGGGGCCGCGGGGCGGGGGCGCGGGCCC
>NZ_JBEYYT010000095.1:0-27167 GCF_040645715.1 Spirillospora sp. NPDC046719
TGGGCCGACCGCGACCCCGAGGCCGCCAAGCGGCTGACCGCCGCCCGCGCCGTCGTCGCCGCGCTCGCCGACGAGCACTCGATGCCGTCGGAGAACCTGATCCAGCCCGACTTCGTCCGGCGGCTCGCGTGGACGCCGCCGGAGGAGCCGTCGGCGTCGGCGATCGGCGCCGCGCTGCGCGGGCTGGGCGCGCGCCGCTGGCAGGTCGAGCTGACGGCGCAGCCGATCGCGCGCGCGTTCCTCCGGCTCGACTTCCCCGCGCCGTGATCCGGGCGGATCGCGGCCGGGTCCACCGCGCCGTGATCCGGGCGGATCGCGGCCGGGTTCACCGCGCCGTGATCCGGGCGGGTCGGGGCCGGGTCCACCGCGCGGGCGGCGCCCTCGTCCGCATGTGAGGCGCGTCTCGTCGGGTGAGGTGACGCGATCGGGTCTTGCGGGGGGCGCCGCTGAGGCACACACTGGCTTAGGTTAGCTTTGCCTAAACCACTCGTGTCTCTGGAGGAGGTCAGCGATGCTCCTGGGCAACTTCCTCATCGGAATGCGGGAGGGGCTGGAGGCCGCCCTGGTCGTCAGCATCCTCATCGCCTATCTGGTGAAGACCGGCAACCGCCGGGCCCTCGTTCCCGTCTGGACGGGCATCGCGATCGCGGTCGCGCTCGCCGTCGGGTTCGGCATCGCGCTCACCGCGGCGTCCTCGGAGATGCAGTTCAAGACCCAGGAGCTGTTCGGCGGCGTGCTGTCGATCGTCGCGGTGTGCCTGGTCACCTGGATGGTCTTCTGGATGCGCAAGACCGCCCGGTTCATGAAGTCGGAGCTGGAGGGCAAGCTCGAGGGGGCGCTGAACGTCGGGCCGTTCGCGCTCGCCGCCGTCGCGCTGCTGTCGGTCGGCCGCGAGGGCATCGAGACCGTGCTGTTCCTCTGGACGAACATCCAGAGCTCGTCCGGCGGCTCCACCCAGCCGATCATCGGCGCGGCCCTCGGCCTGGTCGTCGCGATCGTGCTCGGCTACCTGCTCTACCGCGGCGGCCTCAAGATCAACCTGGGCCGGTTCTTCACCTGGACGGGCGGCGCGCTGATCGTCGTCGCGGCGGGCGTGTTCGGCTACGGCTTCCACGACTTGCAGGAGGCCGACGTGCTGCCCGGCCTGAACGCGGTCGCGCTCGAACCGCACGTGTTCTTCGACAAGCTCGGCACCCCCGGCGACTGGCTGCAGACCGTCCTGCAGGGCGTGCTGAACGTCACCCCGCAGATCACCTGGCTGCAGCTGGTCATGTGGGCGGCGTACCTGGTGCCGGTGATGGCGCTGTTCCTGCGCAAGACCGGCCCGAGCCGGCCGGCCCCCGCCCCGAAGAAGGCCGTCGAGCCCGCCCCGAGCTCCTGACCGGCCCGAACCCGTGACGGCCGTCGGCCCGGTCGGCACCGGCCGGGCCGGCGCCGGCTAGAGGTCCGGCAGCGGGTCGCGGGGCAGGGTGTCGCGGGCGAAGACCTCGCTGTCGGCGGCGTTGACGACCGGGACGTACTCGTCGTCCACCTCGAACGCGGCGCCGCCGAACTCGAAGGACGCGCCCGCGCCGGTCTCCACCGGGCCGATCCGGGTGCCGCGCGGGTAGGCGCCCCAGATGCTCTTCGGCGTGCTGCGCCCCAGCGGGCCGGTGGAGATCACGGCGACCTGGTCGTCGGTGACGACGAAGATGAACCCCGCTCCGCCGCCGTAGGACCTCGCGGGGAAGATGTAGCGGATCTGGCCGTCGGTACCGAGGAACTCGCGGCAACGCTCGCGCAGCGGACGTGGCACGGGCATGGCTGTGCGGGCACCTCCCGGGGAGGACGTCGTCGGCGCCCCCATCATGCACCGGTTCGCCGAATCCGGGCCAGAGCCGGATCCGGATCGGAGACCCGTCACACCGCGGCCAGCGCGACCGTCGGCGACAGCCGCGCCGCCCGCACCGCCGGGTACAGGCCCGCGACCGTGCCGATGAGCAGCGTCGCGCCGAGCGCGCCGGCGGGCGCCCACCCCGGCAGGACCGGCGGCCAGCCCTTCGCCGCCGCGAACCCGGCGGTCACCGCGGCGCCCAGCAGCACGCCCGCCGCCCCGCCGGACGCCGACAGCAGCAGCGACTCGGCGAGGAACTGCGTCCTCACCTGGCCGCGGGTGGCGCCGAGCGAGCGGCGCAGCCCGATCTCGCGGCGGCGCTCCAGCACCGACACCACCATCGTGTTCGCGACGCCGACGCCGCCGACCAGCAGCGCCACCGCGCCGAGCCCGAGCAGCAGCCCCGTGAACGCGCCCGCCGCCTCCGCCTTCGCCCGCAGCGCGTCCGACGGCCGCGCGATCTCGACCTCCTCGGGGTGCTCCGGGTTGACGGTGCGGGCCAGGACGTCCCGGACGCCGTCCACCGACGCGTCGGTGGACCGCTCGTAGATCGTCGTCGGGTGCCCGTCGAAGCCGAGGTAGCGTTCCGCCGCGTCCCAGCCGACGAGCGCGGACCGGTCGATCTCCGGCGCCAGCTCCGCGGGCCGCAGCACGCCCAGCACGGTGAACCAGCGGCCGCCGGCGAACACCCGGCCGCCCGCCGCGTCCACGCCGAGCCGCCGCGCCGCCTCCGAGCCGAGCACCATGCCGGGATACCGCTCCGTCGCCGCGTTCAGCCACCGGCCGCTCGCGGTGCCGGCGCCGAGCGTCGCGAGCAGGTCCGGCGAGGCCGCCTGCACCGCGATGCCCTGCGTGACCTCCACCGGGATGCGGTCGGTGCGGCGCACCGTCGCGTCCACCGACCCGGTCGCGCCGACCCCGGTGACCGGGCCGATCCGCCGCACCATCTCCGGCGCGGTCTCCGGCAGCTCCGCCTGGTCGCCGAACAGCGTGCTGCCCGGCTTCGCCGTCAGCAGGTTCGTGCCGAGCCGGTCCAGCCGCCGCAGCAGGTCCTCCTTGCTCGACGACGAGATCCCGATGACCGCGACCATCGTCGCGATCCCAATCGCGATGCCGAGCGCCGACAGCACCGCCCGCGCCGGACGCGTCCGCAGCCCCGCGAGCCCGGCCCGCGCGACGTCCCGCGGCCCGAGCCGCGCCGGGACGAGCCCGCTCATCGGCTCCTCGCCCCCGCCCGCTCGTCCTCGACGACCAGCCCGTCCCGGACCCGGACCCGCCGCGGCGCGCGGGCCGCGACGTCCGGGTCGTGCGTGATGATCGCGACGGTGGTGCCGGCCCGGTTCAGCTCGTCCAGCAGCGCCAGCACCCCGGACCCGGCCGCCGTGTCGAGGTTGCCGGTCGGCTCGTCGGCCAGCAGCAGGTCCGGACCGCCCGCCACCGCGCGCGCCACCGCGACCCGCTGCTGCTCGCCGCCCGACAGCTGGTGCGGCCGGTGTCCGGTCCGTTCGCCGAGCCCCACCCGCTCCAGCGCCTCTCGCGCGCGCTTGCGCCGCTCCTTCAGGCCCGCGCCGCTGTAGAGCAGCCCGTCGGCCACGTTGTCGAGGGCGCTGACGCCCGGCGCGAGATGGAACTGCTGGAACACGAACCCGATGTGCCGCGCCCGCAGCGCCGACAGCTCCCGGTCGCTCAGCCGCGCCACGTCATGGCCCGCGACCCTCACCCGGCCCGCCGTCGGCCGGTCCAGCGTCCCGATCATGTGCAGCAGCGTCGACTTCCCCGACCCGGACGGCCCGACGATCGCCACCAGCTCCCCCGTCCCGATCACCAGGTCCACGCCGCGCAGCGCCGCGACGCTCCCGTACTCCTTCGTCACCCCGGCCAGCTCCACGATGGCGTCGCCGGCCGCGCCGTCTCCGAGCCTCATTCGGCCGGCACCCCCACCCGGACGCCCTCGCGGACGCCGTCGCCCTCCACCTCGACGCGCCCCCCGCCGAACGCCCCCGTCCGCACCGGGACGAGCCGCCGCCGCGCCCCGTCCACGACCTCCAGCCCGAAGCCGCCCTCCTTGAGCGCCAGCAGCGCCTCCACCGGCACCGACAGCACGTCCTTCCGCCGCTCGCTCTCCAGCTCGACGCCGACCGGCGCCTCGTCGAGCCGGCCCGTCCCCTCGCCGCCCAGCGACAGGTCGACGCCCACGGTGGTCTTCTGGTCCTGCCCCGAGCCGGTCGTCTCGGCGACGCTCCCGACCTTCGCGACCGTCCCGTCCACCGTCCTCCCGCCGGGCAGCTCGACCCGCACCTTCTCCCCCACCCGCGCCATGTCCTGCTTGTCGGCGTCCAGGTCGATGTGCACGACCCGCCGCGTCCCGGCGACCGTCAGCACCGGCTGCCCCTGCACGGCCCGCTTCCCCTCCGGCGCCTTCACCTCCTTCACCTTCACGGCGCCCGCGAGGAACACCACCTGCCCCGGCGAGACCGTCCCGGTCCGGTCGAGGCCCCGGTCGTCCTGCCACTCCTCCACCGCGGCCTCGGTCGCGCCGGTGAAGTCGTCGTCCACGGTCATCCCGCCGTACCCGAGGGCCCGCAGGTTCTCCTCCAGCTCCCGGACGTCCTTGCCCGAGTCGCCCTCCTTGAGGACCCGGTACATCGGCACGCCCCCGTACATCAGCGTGACCGGATCGCCCGCGACCCGCAGCAGCGTCCCGCCCCTCCGGACCGTCGCGCCCTGCTCCGGCGCCCACGTCACGACCCCGGACGTCCCCGCCCACACCTCGCGCTCGTCGCCGTAGGTGAGCCTCCCGTCCACCTTCTCGGTGTCGACGAGGTCGCCCCTGGTCACGGCCGCCGTGCCGAGCCGCGCCGCCGGCGGTTCCGCGCCCTTCCCGTCGCCGGACGTCCAGGCGAGCGCTCCCCCGCCGGCCGCCACCACGACGGCCGCGGCCCCGCCCGCCGCCACGGCGCGCCTCACTTCCCCGCCCCCGGCACGAGGGCCTTGCACGCCTCCCGCGCCTTGTTCACGGTCCCGGGGTCGGCCTTCCCCGCCGGGATCCGGATCGTCCCGTCGGGATCCGGGTCCTTCATGTCGATCCCGTGCTCCCGCATGCACTGCGCGAACTTCACGTACTGGTCGCGCACCTTCGGGTCCTTCAGATCGGGCAGCTTCCCGCCCGCCTGCAGCCACGATTGGCATTTCTTCATCGCGGCCTGCAGTTTCTCCCGGTCGGCGCCCTTCCCGATCCGCATCGTCTCCGCGTGCCCGCTCCCCGGGTCCGGGACGTCCACTCCGTTCTGCCGCATGCACTGCGCGAACTTCAGCTGCGCGTCCTCCGGGCTCAGCGACCGGCTCGGCGACGCGGACGCCTTCGCCGCCGCGCCCCCGGCGCTCGCGACCCCGTCCCCGCCGTCACCTCTGCCCCCGCACGCCACCGCCCCGGCCAGAACGGCCCCGGCCACCACGATCACCCGAATCCCCATGCCTCCCTCTCCGCCGGACCACCCGGCCCAGCGGCCCCCACCAAACCCACCCCCGCGTTAAACGTGCATTAGCCGCACTCGCTCTGACGGGATCGGACCAAGTCGCGGGACGTCGCCGGACGAGCCTCTCACCAGCAAAAACGTCCGGCGGAGTCGCGGCGAGTCAGAGCACGTCGAGCCTCATTGGCTCCCCGCTCTGGCTCCCGTGGCTCCCCCGGGCTGAGAGGAGGCGCTCATGTCCCTACAGATCAACGAAGACACGATGACCGTCGTCCTGGACGGCGAGGCGATCGCCACCGGCACCCGCACCGACTGCGGATGGCACGTCACCACATGGCCGCGCCCACTCGACCGCAACGCAGCGATCACGGCCCTGATGCTCGCCGAACGCCTCATCACCCACGGCGAGGAGGACCCGTGCGTGATCGAGTGGCGGAGGGAGCTTGGCCGTGGCTGACCGCCTCATCCGCATCACGACCGCGCTCGCCGTGGTGGCGGTAGCCGCCGTGGCAGCCGTGATCTCGTACCGGCACGGTTACGAACTCGTCCACTCCCACGGCGAGTCCGGCCCCACGGCCCGCCTCGTCCCCTTCACCGTGGACGGCCTCATCTGGGCCGCGTCCATGGTGATCCTGGACGCAAGCCGTCGGAAGCACCCGGCGCCCGCTCTGGCCAAGTGGAGCCTCGCCGTAGGCATCGTGGCGACAGTAGGCGCCAACGTGGCGCACGGCACGTCCCACGGCCCCATAGGCGCGGTAGTCAGCGCATGGCCGGCACTCGCCCTCGCGGGTAGCTTCGAACTCCTGATGACCCTCACTCGCAGCGCTGCACGCGGTGACCTCGTCCGGGACGAGGAACGCACCGCCCCGGAACAGGCTCGCACCGAAGTGGAGCAGACGCCGGAACAGGCGGTGTTGGACGAGTACAGGGCGAGCTTGCAGGGCCCTGGCCGCCCGGTCTCCCAGCGCTACCTTGCCGAGAAGTACGGCATCGACCGCCGCAAGGTGAAGCAGATCATCACCAACCTGGAGCACCCCGTTCCAGCGTGAACCATAGGAGCCCCGGTCACACCCCAACTAGGGCTGCGACCGGGGCTCCTACGTGCCACCAGCGCCATTTGCCCCCCAGGACGGGTAGGGAGCTCCTTTGCCGGTCAAGTGTAGATCGAACATGTGACCGAGGCGCTGTGATTGTGGGGCTGCCCGGTGGATGTATGGCGCGTGCCTGCCAGTTTCCCCTAGCGCGGTCTGTCTCCAGGCCACTTGACCGCCGGCTTCAGTGTTGGTCGTCCAGGTCGGTCCCCTGGCTCGCTCGGTCGACCTTGACCATTTGCTCGGCAAAGCCAAGTTTGCTGAAGAACCCGTCCGAGGCGGCTATTGACGGTAGGATCATTCCACTCAACGAGTGGAATGATCAAAGGAGTTTGCAACAATGAATATTCTAGGCTCCATTCTTCCAGGGGTTCGTGAATTTCGCACTCCTATCACTACTGGCCTTTTATGGGCTGGCGTGTTAATATTTTCAATTTGGCCACATCGGGGCGCCGTGGACATTCAAAGCGAGAGACTACAGGGCATGGGGTCTTTGTGGTCGAAATGGGAAGGATCGTTTAGGGTTCCGATCTTTCTTGGGGCGACGTATCTGCTTGGGCTTGTTGCAATTAGCCTCACTAGGCCGATACTTGTCACACTCGGGCGGGCCATAAGAGGTCTCGTTAAGTTCGTATATGGATCAACCCTTCCAGGTCCCGAATCTCTTCAGAAACGAATGCAAAAGCTAGTTCGAGTCTTCGGGGACGCAATCGAGACCAAGGGCGTGCCGGTTCGCTCCATGCTGATTGACTCTTGCACTAGGAGCCTCGTTCGTGCAGGAGCGTCTGGATCGTCCGCCCTCATCTTTCCCGCCGAGCATTTAATGGACACTCTGCATTTCGCAGCCCCTCAAATTGCAAACAGCGAAGCTTCTACACAGTATCAAGAATACGATCGAAATCGCGCAGAATATGAGCTCAGGATGGGAATAATCCCTCCCTTGCTTGGACTGGCCATCGTTGCACCTATTCGCGGACGCTGGTGGCTCATCTGCATCGCGCTCGTTGTGTGTTCCGTGTTGGCAATGCAGGCCGTCACCCAACTACGCGCCTCAAATGAGATACTGGCTACCGCCATATATGTCGAGCAAGCCAAAATTCCAATGATCGAATCCGTCTCAGACTATATTGAGTCTCTAGAAAGCAAGCCAACGAATGATGGCGAGTGGATGGGAGCCATAATTCGAGCTCTTGAACAACAAGGCTACTACGAAGCCACCGATGATGCGGTATATGAGCTCGCACATTTCAATACCGAGGATCGGGATGCGGCGGCAGCCTACCTCGAAGAACACGAGTCAGAATATGCGCAAATATTGATACGACATATTCGCAATCTCGATGTGTGGCAGGGCGCGAGAGGAAGTGAATCAAATTCGACTGAAGATCAACCTAACGTTGGTGCGGAGCACTGAATAGCTAGATGGTTCTGGATTTGCGGTGGGGCGGGGCCCTGTCCGGGCCCCGCGTACGTCGGGAACCCGTCGCCTGCAGCGCTTGGTCGGAATGCGCGGCGCCATGTGACTAGCCCCCTCTCCGAGCGACCTGGCGGTGCCTGATGCTTTCGCGCCTACCGACCGGCACCGGCCTTGTCCTGTCGCCACCGTCCAAGCACCGCCTCAGAGCCAGGCGCCGAATCGGCGCCGCGTGCGACCCGGTTCTCGGACCACCTTGATGATGTACGAAGACTCTGCACAGACTGCCGAGCGCTAGAACACCCCTAGTTAGTTCATCGGAGTAGCCCCAGACCAGACCCGCTCGAAGCTCTCCAGATACGTGCTCGCCATGTCGCCTTCTTCTGCCCTCCGCACATGCAGAACGGGAGCGTGGGATGCGGCGATGCCGTAGGCGTGCGGGTTGATCAGGAGATCGTCATCGGCTCGGTAAATCGAGTTGTAGAGCACGGTGTCATGGAGGCGGATCTCGACGCCGTCCGCATCCCGCAGAGCTCGATAGTGGACGAGGGCGTTGCGGACCTTCGCGGCCATCGACTCGCCAACGCCCTCGTCACTCCCACGCGCGGCAACGCATGTTCCGTCCGGATCACCGAGCAGGATCCGCACGTTGGCGCCGCTGCACGCTCGCTCCGCGAGCGCTCGCAGGATGCCCATGTCCTCGGCGAGAAAGAGTCCCGCGTACGCGAGGATTCCGATCTCGTCTCGCGCGTTCTGGAAGAGCTGTTGCCACACCGGGCGAGGGACCGCCCATCGATGTGGGTACGTCGCCAAGACCTCGATCACCGGCGGATCGGTCCGGACGGTAGACGCAGCGAGTTGAGGCCATAGGTCCGCCTCGTCTCGTCCGACCAATGCGGCGATGCGGTCACGGTGCCGCGCGTAGGGCACCCGGCCGGCGAGCCACCGATGAACGGTCTTGGGATCCACGCCCACCCGTGCTGCAACGTCGGATTCCACGAGGTGAGCGTCAGCAAGGGCACGCCGCAACAAGTCGTTCACCAGACCTCCCGGGGACGCAAGCGAGGACGACGCACTCAACGACGCTAACAGAAGACGTCCCAAGACGTCCCTAGATGCCGATAGAGAGGTCCCGGACCAGACGTGAGGCTCAAAGACACCGCGAACGCCACGTTCGCCCACGACGACCTCACGCACGCCAGGGAGCCACCATGCGCACCGATCGGCCCTACCCGGCCGCCCCCACGCACACCGCCGTCGACTCGGACTCGGCTGATGACGAACTCGCAAACCTGCGGAGGGACTTCACCGGTCACAGGATCTGGCGGGGCGTACGCAGCGACGGGAGTCTCGGGGATTGGGTCGCGAGTCTGCACGACCCGGCCGCCGGAGTCGACCCCACGGTGATCCAGTCCTCGCCCGCCGCCTTGCGCAAGGCACTCGTCAACGAGGCCGCACGGGCCGAGATCAAGCGCGCGGTGAACTGGTGATCGGACGCTTCCGAACGCCGCGCTCACCATGGACTGGGACCGCGAAGGGGAGCGCGGTTCCGTGGGGGGAGGTGGAGGCGGCGCGGTCGGTGAGTGTTCCCCTGGACGCACCGGCCGCGCTTCCTCTGCCCACCCACGCCGGACTGTCACGAGGCCGCTGGCACCTAACCCGGCTCGCCCGCCGCCTACGCCGGTACGACTGGACGACCGAACTTCGCATCGACGACCCGCACCCGATGTTGCGCGTGTACGCCGACAACGCCCCGACGATCGGCGAAACCGTCTCCGTGGTCTGGGGCAACGGCGCTTGCTGGTACCAGTCCAGCACGGGTATCTGGCTGGCACGCTGCACACGCCCCCGCCTTGCCGCTGACAAGGTGACCGTCCTCCTCACACCCTGGGTCGCTCTGGCGACGACCCGCTACAGGGACGAGTGACCCCAGACATGGCCCGCCGCACGGCACCGGGCGCCTACGCCCGCATCGCTAAAGCCCTACGCCAACGCATCACAAACGGTACCTACGGCTCAGGGGACCAGCTTCCGGGCGAGGCCGCCCTCTGCGCCGAGTTCGACGTCGCCCGCAACACCGTGCGGCGGGCACTGTCCACCCTTGAAGCCGAGGGCCTCATCACCGCACGCCCCGGCGTAGGCCGATTCGTCCCTACCGCCAAGCCAGCCATGCACACCAGGTACGAAACCATCGCCGCAGATCTACAACGCCACATCCTGAGCGGTCACTACCGTCCAGGCGATCTACTACCGAGCGAAGCCCGACTCGCCAAGCGCTACGGCGTATCCCGCCATACGGCCCGCCACGCTCTCGCGGCTCTAGAGGAAGCCGGCCTCGTGACGTGTGTCCACGGCAAGGGACGCTACGTCGGCCAAGACGTCCCTAGATGATCCGCGCGTGCCCGTGGACGTCCACACCGGTCCCCGTAGCGTCGAGCCCATGAAGAAGAACACCGCCGCATGGGCCAGCGAACTCGCGCGCAAGCACCTTGAGACCACACTCCCCCGCCGCTGGGCACACACGCAGGGCGTAGCCCGGCTAGCCCGTTCGCTCGCCTCCATCCTCGGCGACAAAGCCGACCTCCTAGAGGCCGCCGCATGGCTCCACGACATCGGCTACGCCCCCGACCTCGTCGACACAGGCTTCCACCCCCTAGACGGTGCCCGCTACCTCCGCGACGCCCATCACGCTGGCGACCACCTATGCCGCTTGATAGCCCACCACTCTTGTGCGCTGATAGAAGCCCGCGAACGAGGTCTCGACGAGGCCCTGATGAGCGAGTTCGGCACCACGGTGCCAACGCTAAACGAGGCTCTGATCTACTGCGACATGACTACAAGCCCTGACGGAAACGCGCTCCGAGTTGAAGAGCGACTCTCGGAGATTAGCGCGCGATATGGCCACGGCCACCTAGTCAGCCGCGCTATCTCGATAGCCTCCCCTCAACTGATCTGTGCCGTGCACAAGATCCGGGAAGACCTCGGACTTGGAACCTGACCGGTCAAGCCTCTAGAGAGGCTAGCTCTCCACCCGCCTGCCTGCCTGCTCCTGTCGCCCTCCAGGGACGTTAGCGGCACGACACACGATTCAATGCAGGAGAGATGCCTAGACGGACCACAAACAGCCGCCCAACCGCTACCCTAGCCTACTGTGGATCTAGCAGGGCTGATTTTCACCGCAGTCGGTACTGTCGCTGGTGTAGTTGCTGCCTATTTCGGCTGGGTAGCAGTCCGACCACAGCGTAGGCCCGAGATTGGCCGTACGCGTTCCTCAAGTTCACCACCTGAAAGCACCCCAGAAGGCGAGCCGGAAATGACAGGAAGCTACGATGCCTTTATTTCTTACTCGCACGCCGACGCCAATTGGGTTGCCGACTTTTGTGGAGATCTCGAGAAGACTGGATTGAAAATTGCACGCGATGAAATTTTCATGAACGTGGGCGATACGCTCGTGCACGCAACGGAAAAGGCTATTAGAGACTCCTCTCATGGAATTCTCGTGTTCAGTCCCGCCTCATTGAACAGCGGTTGGGTAACTCAGGAGTATGCCACGCTTATGCAGCGAGCGATTGAAGACGGCAGACGCTTCATTCCGGTTATAATTAAGGATGTCGATCTACCCATCTTCGCCGCTAGTCGCTATTACGCCGACTTCAGGAATGTCACGCCAGCCCGTCGCGATGAGCTAATCGAAAAGATAGCAACGACCTTGCAGGCTGGCTAATCAGCAATGCATGGAGCTCACTCATCACCATCTGGCAGGCTTCCGCGGTAGTCTTCAATAGCCGCAGAGAGCCATTCCGGGCTTTCTGAATTAAGAGATTCTGGAATCGCCAGGCTCACTGCTACAAGCTCTGCGAAGAGCAAATGCATTTGCTCTTCATTCAATGAATACTTCTTGGCAAAAACCGCGTAGGTTCCTGCCAGGCGCTCCCAAATCTGAATCTCCTTCTCTCGACCACTTGGCCTATCTCGGCGGAAGTCGTTGACCATATCATCCCAGGACTGCGGGAAAACGTCCGAAAGAAGCTCCCGCACAAGCCTGAGTCTTCTGAGCTCTGACTCTTTGAGTGGCCCCCACAAGAAGGGCCATTTCCTCATCTTACTCAGTTCCATGTAAGGAAGGTCTTTTGATGCCTGTCTAGCGGCATGTCTTCGCACCAGTTCGGTGAACTTCTCCGGCGCAGCAATTCGCATTACCTCGAGTGCGACAGCAAGCGGCTCCTTATCTGCGGAAAGGATCGCAACCTTATCTGCAAGATGGGGGCTAAAACTCAGAACTTCGTCCCGTGTAATATTATGCCATATTGGTATTATCCTCTGCCGTTTGCCGGCCTCTAGTGCAAGCAGACTACGATATTCATATTCCGGCCATGGCTTCGAGAGGAAGTTCGGACTTAGCACAAGCACTCCGTAACTGGAGTCTCTCAAGCCAGCATCTATAGATGCTGATATGCTGTCGCCAAAAGAAATGCTAAATTCGTCATACCAAACATCCAACTCCAGCATTTCCAAGGAATTGGCGAGCGGACGAACAAAATCATCTTTGTCCTCCGATGCATGAGAGATAAATAGGTCGTGCTTAGGCAAAATCCCTCCGAAAAACACGAGAGCCTTGATCGGGCTCAGGGCGTAACCGTGTCACCGGTTGGGCCTGCGTACAACGTTCTTCATATGATCTACAGCCTTTTTTAACTGTTCCTCTATCCCAACGATTACATCGCGACCGGTATCTACCCCCAGACGTCTGGCGTAAGTTTCAACATAATAACCGGCTTGATCGTCAATGAATGAATATCTCTTGCCCTGCTCAAACTGATCACTTAGCAGTATGCGCGGATCTTCTGCGTGGTCCAACTGTCGCGAAACGAAATCAAGAACGTAAATTTGCGCCTGCTCCTCGCTCTCATTTTGAACAAGCTCACGGTATCCCCTAGAAGCAATATCGTCTCCGATAATGACGATAGTTGCCAGGACCGTGTACGGCGCTTCAGCAGCTTGTTGGACGAAGGTAATCCGCAGCCAAAGTTTGTCCTCTATCTCCCCCCAATCAAGAGACCAGTCGGTATTGTATGAGACCTCCTCTGTTCGACTCATAGCTGCGTTCGTGACGCCAGCAATCGACTCCATTATTGTTCTAAAACCAGCATCAAAGTCGCTTCGAAAATCGGCATACCGTTTTTCGCGAAGCAGAATCGGAATATCGCAGTCGTCGATCACTACTGGAAGTACCACAACCTTTTTCTCACTTAGCTCACGCATTAGACCGGCATTGATCTCCAACTTGCACCAAGGTGAGTTGACCGACGTTTTTGAAAGGATTACAAGGAGCGCACTTGCGGCAGTTATTGCACTTTCAATTCGCGCAAGCAGCGAGTCACCCACTTGAAGCTCCCACCGATCAAGCCAAACATATACTCTACTTTGAACCAATTGCATGGCTAATTTGTCGACAAAATCGCTATCACTGTGAGAGTAGCTCATAAATATTGGCATAGGTGCTCCTTCTCGATCGTTCGGGCGACGTTGAGCGGCAGCGGTAAATCTAGGTTAGATCACGACAGGTTTATGACCCTCTTCCAGATAGTGGCTAATACGGAGCTTCATTGATCGGTCCATAGCAAGAGTCGCGATGTGCGAGGAATCGAACCACCGCACAGCAGATGACTCCTCGCTGGGTTCCGATCGGCCTCCAAGGAACCGACCAATCAAGAGGATTGAAAATTCTTGGCGTACTTCGTTGTTGCTGGTGTAGTGGATGACGTGTTTGGGGTCACTGTAGATGCCTACTAGGCCCGTGATCTCCACGTCGATTCCGGTTTCTTCTTTGGTTTCGCGGATGGCGGCTTGGGTGACGGATTCGCCTAGGTCGATGGCACCGCCTGGGAGGGCCCAGTTGTCGTTGTCGGATCGGCGGATCATGAGGATCTCGCCTTTGTCGTTCTCTACGACGACGTTGACGGCCGGGACGAGGCTGTTGGCTTTGGGTGCGTTGGGGTCGTCGTAGTAGTCGATCCTGCGGCCCATGTCAGTCTCCCGGGATGGGTGTGGCGTTTTCCCAGACGCGTTCGAAGCTGTCGAGGTAGGTGTTCACCAGGTCTCCGCCGGCTATGCGGCGTAGGTGCCAGACGGGGGCGAGTGCGGCTGTGATGCCGTAGACGTGGGTGTTGACCAAGAGCTGGTCGTCAGCGCGGTAGATGGAGTTGTAGAGCACCGTGTTGTGGTAGCGGAACTCGACGCCGTCTTGATTGCGCAGGTTCTTGTAGAGGACGAGGGCGTTGCGGATTTTGGCGGCTTGGGCGTTGCCTACGCCCTCGTCTGCGCCGCGTTCGGCTACCTGGGGGCTGTCGGGGTCGCCGAGGAGGATGCGGACGCGGACGCCTGCTTTGGCTTTCTCGGCGAAGGTGCGTTGGATGCCGGAGTCTTCGGAGAGGAAGAGGCCGGAGTAGACCAGGACGCCGATGTCTTCTTTGGCTGTGGCGAACAGACGTCCCCATGCGTCCCTGGGGACCATGGTGCGGCGCGGGTAGATGGTGACCAGTTCGCTGCTGGAGGCCGCGGTGACTTGCTCGTTGGTGAGCGCGTCGGGCCACAGGAACGTCTCGTCAACGCCCAGGCGTGAAGCCACTGCGTAGCGGTGCCGCCGGTAGGGGGTGCGGTCCTTGGTGATCCACCGTTCCACGGTCTTTTGGTCGACGCCGATCGACTCGGCGAGCGTGGCGATGGTCAGGCCCTGCTCTAGCAGTGTGGCGCGTAGGCGTTCGTTCGGCATGCACCCGTCCGGATCGCGGGACGTCCTGGGACGCGGTCAACCCTATGAGGACGTCATGAACACGTCCAGTCATGTAGTGATCTCGTCCCGCTGGTCACGCGCACTCTCTTTCTCGTAGCCCGCTGAACGCCCGAGCCGTCCCCGCCGGACACGGGCCGTACGAGAGGAGTGATCGCACATGATCCTCGTTCTGGCATCGATCATCGCCGTGTTCCTCGCCGGTTCAACCTGCGGCATCTTCGCCATGCTCGTCATCGGCATCCACGCCGAGGAGCGTCGGGTGATGCGGAGCCGCTCCCACCCGTCCCGTACCGACTCGTCGCGCGCCGGCGCGGTGTCGCGGCGGCTGCTCACCACGCGCTCGTGTGACGAGGCTCCGACGCGGGTCCCGGCGGGTCGATGAGCGTGCGGATGCCGCGCCTCATCACCGGTCACCGCTGCCCGTGCGGCGCGCGGGTCGACCCCGGCAACCGCAGGTGCCGCAAGTGCCGCGCTCGCGCCCGTTGGCTGCGGCGCGGGCGCGGCTCCCGGCACCCCGACGTGTGGCCGGAGGGGTGAGCGCGTGAACGTCTCGATTCCGCTGGTCGCCATCCTCGGCGCGGTGGTGTGGCTCGCGTGGCGCTACATGGGCCTGCGCGCGTGGCACGTCGCGGTGTGCCTGCTGTTCGGGTTCTTCCTCGCCGCGACCAGCGCGGCGCCGGAGATCCGCCGGCTGGTGACCGTGCTCGTCCAGTCCCTCTCTCAGAACTGACGTCCCGCTTGAAGGGAGTGATGCCCCAGTGCCCGACATCCCTCAGCACGTCAAAATCGACCTTCAGGGGGTCCGTGCCCGCAACCTCGCCGCCCGTGAAATCGTCTCCGCTCTGTCGGAGGCCATGCCGTACATCGCCGATCTGTGGCTTCGCCTCAACTCCGCACTCGCCGACTCCCCCGCCCTCGTCTCCGAACTGTCCCGGCTCACGGCCGAACTTGTGAAGGTGCGCCGTGACCGCGCGAACCTGGCAGCGGCAGGGCGCGCCACCCTCAAGGCCGCGCACGACGCCGATCCTGATCCGCTGTACTACTTGCGCGATGAGCTGCGCGCGCAGGGGCACCTTCCGCCGGACGGGTGGGGGCGTTAATGAGCCGGTCACGGCAGATGCGGCGGCATGCGCAGAAGATGCGCCGCAATGGGCTTCAGCCGATGGTCATCATCGATCGTGACGACCATTTTCCGGACGTCGCTGCTGTGCTGGTGGCTCGGGCGCTGTGGCGGTACCGGTCCGAACTCGCGCCCCTCTACCTGGTGACCGCACTCGTCCTCTCCGGCCTCGTCCTGCACATCGCTCGTCCGCACTGGTGGACGTACCTGCTCAGCGTCGCGACGGTGGCCGCGTGGGTGGTGGCGATGTTCGGGGACCGGTTCGGGCTCGCCCTGCGCATGGAACGGCTCTACGGCGCGGCCGTGGTCGTGGGTGCCGGTGGGTGGCTTGCTGCGGTGACCGCGCTCGGTATCGCGTTCTCGCCGCTCCCCCAGGTGCTCGCTGTGGGTGGGGTCGTGCTCGCCGTGCCGTGGTGGGTGCATCGGCGACGGCGCGCCAAGGTACGCGTTGACCGGCAGATTGCCGCATGGCCTGAAATCGCGCAGTCGATCGGGCTCGCTGGCTCCCGAGCGCAGTCCGCCGTGGTGGACGTGTGGGGATGGCGCGCGCGGTTCGCCCTTGCGCGTGGCCAGACCATCCAGGACGTCACGGCGAAAGTGCCCGCGATCGAATCGGCGCTCGGGACGTTCCGCGGTGCGGTGCGCGTCTTTCCCACGCGCGACGACAAGGCCAACCGGTTCGAACTCCGGGTGCTCAACACCGACCCGCACGCCGACGCGATTCCCTGGCCTGGGCCGTCCGTCGTATCCATTACCGAGCCGATCGACCTCGGGCCGTTTGAGGACGCCACCAGCGCGCGCGTTCTGCTGCTGCGACGTCACGGACTCATCGGAGGCGTGGCCGGCTCGGGAAAGAGCGGCGGCATCAACGTGCTGATGGGCAATCTCAGCGCGTGCCGCGACGTGGTCATCTGGGCCATCGACCTCAAGCGCGGCATGGAGTTGCAGCCGTGGGCGTCCTGTATCGATCGGCTCGCCACCACGCCCGAGCAAGCGCGCGCCATGCTGCGTGATGCCGTGACGATTCTTGAGGCGCGCGCCGAGTGGCTCGCCGCGAACGGACGGCGCGTATGGGATCCGACGCCCGAGTTGCCCGCGCTCGTCATCGTCGTGGACGAGTACGCCGAACTCGCCGACGACGCACCCGACGCGGCAAGCGACACGGACTCGATCGCGCGCCGTGGGCGTGCGGTCGCCGTGACGCTCATCGCGGCCACGCAGCGCCCGACCCAGAAGGCCATGGGCAAAGGCGCCGTCCGCTCGCAAATGGACGTCCGGGTGAGCTTCCGCGTCCGCGAGCGCAAAGACGTCGACCTCATCCTTGGGCAAGGGATGCTCAACGCCGGATGGCACGCCCACACCCTCAACGCCCCCGGCAAGTTCCTTCTATCCGCACCCGAACACGACACGCCCCGACGAGGCCGCGCCTACCTGCTCACCGACAACGCCATCAGCGAGACCGCACAGCGACACGAGGCCCTGCGCCCCGTCCTGGACGAGGTCTCGCGGCGCGCGCTGGACGAGGCCGCTACGCCGCTTCTACGGCCCGTCTCAGCGGCTTCCGTCCCGCTAAGGCAGTCCAGGGAAGACCGCGCCGAGAGCGTCCTGAGAGAGGTTCTAGAGGGCGCGCCGGACGAAGGGCTTCCGATCGCTCACCTACTCATGATCACCGAGATGAGCCGGCCCACCCTCTACCGGCGCCTCAACGAGCTGGTGAAGACCGGCCGCGCCGTCCAGGTCGGACGAGGCCGCTACAAGGCGTCCGACCACACTCCGTGATCGTCTCAACGTCTCGTCTCACGCGCGCGCCTGCACGAAAGGAGCCCTGAGACGTCCGTGAGACGAGACGGAGACGAGCACCGTCCGCAACCAAGGAGATGATCGCCGACCCACATCACGCACGCCCCTGGCAGTCCGCCTCGGGCGAGAGGAGGTGGTGACCGTGCAGGCGTACACCGTCGAGCAAGTGGCCGAGATCCTCAACATCGGCCGAGACAAGGTCTACTTCCTGATCCGCACCGGCCAACTCCACAGCATCAAGATCGGCAAGCTGCGTCGCATCACTGACCGGCACATCGCCGAGTTCGTCACCTCCCTCGAAGAGGCCAACCGCTGACAACCGCCGGGAGGTCCGTCCGCGTATGACCGCGAACGGACCCCCCACAGAGGGACGTCTAGGGACGTCTTGAGTTATGGTCGGTGGTGACCTCGACCGATATGAGGAGGGATCCGGTTGGCGAAGATCCTCATCGGCAAGTACGAAGCGACCATCTACCCGGAAGGGAACGGCTACACGGGCGCCATCTCGCTCGGCTTCAAGCCGGACGGGAAGCGGAACCGTCCCAAGAGGAAGGGCAGAACCAAAGAGATCGTCAAAGCGAAGCTGCGAGAGCTCGTTGACGAGATCGAAAAGGGAGTCCAGTCCGAACGGAACTACACAGTCGAGAAGGCCGTGAATGCCCTGCTCATCCACCTCGCCAAGCAGGGCAAGAGTGAGGCGACCATGCGCACGTATCGCGGCCTCGCCGATCACCACATCATCGCCGGACTCGGCGAGGTGAAGCTCACGGACCTCACGGCGGACGACGTTGAGGCGTGGCTTGACGAGTGCGCACACGTCATGACGACGCAGACGCTCAAGATCGTCCATGGCCTGCTACGGCGGGCGATCCGGCTCGCGGAGCGGCGCGACAAGGTGGGGCGGAACGTGGCCCTACTGGTGGACACGCCGCAGGGGAAGCGTCCTACACGGCGCTCGCGTTCCCTGTCGCTCAGGCAGGCGACCAAGCTGCTCAAGACCGCACAGGACCCAGAGCACCGTCTTGGCGCATACGTCATCCTCGCGATCGTCTCGGGTCTCCGCACGGAGGAACTCCGAGCACTCACATGGGTGGACGTCGATCTCAAGAAGAAGGTCGTCTACGTCCTGCGCTCCGATCGGGAAGGAGGCGACACCAAGACCGAGAAGAGCCGCCGGGGCACTGGCATGGCGGACATGGCGGTTGACGCGCTCACGGCGCTCCGCAAGCGGCAGGCCGCCGAGAAGCTTGCGGCGGGCGACGCGTGGCAGGGACACAACCTCGTCTTCTGCAAGGAGGACGGAGCGCCCTACTCAAGTGACGACGTTCTACGCCGGTTCCAGCGACTCACGCGGGCGGCCGGCATCGGCGCGACGTGGGTGCCGCGAGAGCTGCGGCACACGTTCGTATCCATCATGAGCGACAACGACGTGGCTCTAGAGAAGATCAGTGACCTGGTGGGGCACTCGGACACCCGCACGACGCGGACCGTCTACCGCCACCAGCTCCGCCCCGTCATCACCACCGGCGCCGAGAAGATGAACGCCATCTTCAAGGACGAGAACTCCAAGTCAGCCTGACCCATGGCTCCCCGATCGGCTCCCTCTGACGACGTCCGACCCTCTGAGCAGGCGCGGCAGCAAGATCGAGACGAAACGTGCATTAGGCGGTGTGTGGTGGGAGGCGGTGCGGGTGGGTGTCCGCACCCGCCTTGGAGGGCTTTTCAGCCGCTGGCGGTCGCGGCGCAGTGCGGCTAGTCGGCTCGGCAGAGTTCCTGTTCGGCGATGGAGAGCGTTTGCCGGCGCAGGGAGGGCTGTAGGGAGTTGGTGTTCAGGAGAAGCGCGACTCGGCTATGGCCGAGTTGCATCACGCTGGAGGTGTATCCGTCGATGTCTCCAAGAGAGCCGTAGGCGGTTCCGCACGGCGTCGAGGTGATCGTCAGGCCGAGGCCGTAGCCAACGCCGGGCATACCGGCGGCGGTGAAGAACGCATCCGCTCCCGGCGTGGGCCGCTCCATCTCCGCGAGCAGGTGCCGCGAGACGAGCCGCCCGCCGAGCAGCGCGCCGAGGAACCGGTCGACGTCGTCGCCCGTCGACACCATCGCGGCCGCCGCCCCGGCCGCGCCGGCGCTCGTCCGGGTGGTCGCGTCGAGTGCGGGGCCGGAACGGGGCGGCAGCGGAGCGGCGAAGACGTAGCCGCGTGCCTGGCGGGGTGCGACCGTGGTCGCGGTGGGGAACGTCGTGCCGGTCAGGTGGAGGGCGCGGATCAGGCGCGTCCGCACCTCGTCCTGGATCGTGTGGCCGGTGACCCGGCGGACGATCTCGCCGAGGACGATGTAGTTGGTGCTGGAGTAGAAGAAGCCGGTCCCCGGCGTGAAGTAGGGCGGATGCCCCGCGCCCAGAGCGATGAGCTGCGCGGGCGTGTACGCGGCGCCGGGGTCGAAGCGAGGATCGGCCGAGTAGTCGAAGAGCCCGCTGGCGTGGTCGAGCAGGTCCCGCACGGTGATCAGGTCGGCGTGCGGGACCGGTTCGGGCAGGAGCCCCGCGATCGGCTGGTCGAGGGCGAGCCGGTGCTCCGCGACCAGCTGCAGCACCACCGCGGCCACGAAGGTCTTGGTGATCGAAGCGATCCGGAACCGGTCGCCGGGGCGCATCGCCCGGTTCGCGGGGATGTCCGCGAGGCCGGCGGCCATCCGCCGCACCGGCCGTCCGTCGCGGCTCGTGACCGCGGCCACGCCGGGCACACCGTCGATGTCGACGAGTTCCTGGATCTCCGTCCGCAAGCGGGCATCGCGGGACGGGTCGGTCGTGGCGTGCGCCGGCGGCGAGGCGGCGAACCCGATCAGCGCGGCGATGACCGGGGCGGCACAGCGCTTCATCCACATGAGCGTTCTCCTTCATGACCAGGCATGGCCGCCACGATCGCAACCGCAGGGCCGGCCGTCTTGGAGAAATGTCCCGTGGCCAATCCAGGACCGCACAGCCCATGACGAGCCTGTGGTCCGCTGCTCATGCCAGGCGATCCGAGAACGGCGGACATTCGTACAAGCCACCGGCCTCCGCCTGCGGCGACAGTGACCTGTGACCGACGGGATCTCACCGAGCCGAGGGGAATGCGATGCCGCAGACCGGTTCAGGCATGTACTGGGAAGAACACGGCCAGGGTCCGGCGGCACTCGTCCTGTTGCCGGGATTCGGGGCCTCGGCGGGGCTGATGGCCGGGATCGCGCGGCACCTGAGCGGATTCCGCGTCCTGGTCTTCGACCTGCCCGGACACGGCGGGTCCGCCGGAGCGCCGGCGGACGGGAGGCTGCCCGCGCTGGCCGCGACCCTGCACGACGCGATCAAGGACGCCGGTGTCGGCGCGCACTTCCTGGCCGGCTGTTCTCTCGGCGGTGCGATCGCGCTGCGCATGGCGCTCGACCACCCGGACGAGGTGCGTGCGCTGGTCGGCATCGTGCCGTGGAACGCCGCGGGGACGACCGCCGACGACCAGGTGATCGCCGGCTTCGATGCCGCGTACGGCGACGCCGGAGCCCTCGCGCGGGGAGTCGCGGCGATCTCCGTGGACCCGTCGAAGACGTCGGGTCTGGTGGACGGCATGCTGACCGTCACCGAGCGGATGTGGCACGGCTGGCTCGCCGGAGGCGCCCTGACGAGCCAGGCCGACGAGCTGCCGGGGCTGCGCGTGCCAGCCTGCTCCATCATCGGCGGCAAGGACGTCGTCGTCGACCAGGCCGCCCAGCTCGACGACGTACGGCGCATCCCGGGCGGCCGCGCGGTCCTGCTGAGCGACCTCGGCCATCTGTGCGGTCTCGAAAGGCCCGATGTCGTCGCGAACGAGATCACCGCGTTCCTGACCACCGTGGACACGGAATCCGGGTGAGACGGGCGGGTTGTTGGTTCGGTGATAAACGGCGGGGTGACGCTGTGCGGTGAGGCACATAACCGAGCGTGCGCGGTCGGCCATAATCCGTTCGTGCCCAGCAATGCCGCGCCCCCGCTGAACGAGGACTTCCGGCTGGTCGAGGGGCTCCGGAGGCAGCGGCCCGGGGCGGTCGGCCACGTCTACAACGTGTACGGGCCCGAGCTCGTCGAGTACGCGGAGGGGCTGCTCGGCGACCACGGGCGGGCGGTGCGGGCCGTGCGGGCGGCGCTGCTCGCGCTGCGGGCCGACGGGGCGGACGTCCCCGACGCGGGAACGTTCCGGGACTGGCTGTACGAGGTGGTCCGCGACGAGTGCCGCAGGCCCGAACGGGGGCGCCGGCGGATCGCGGTGATCGGGGCGGCGGCCGCGGCGGTGCTGGCGGCCGGGGTGGTCGCGGCGTTGGAGACGGGCGGCGGGGACGCGGCGCCCCGGCCGGCGCCGACGGCGGCGGCGACGACGCCGGAGCCGAGCGCGCCGCCCGTGACGGTCTCGCCCGCACAGAAGGACGAGCAGGAGAAGAAGGACGTTAAGGAGAAAGGCGGGAAGAAGGGCGAGCCCGCCGGGAAGAGGCCGGCGAAGCACCGGCCAGGCGGGGGCGGGGCAGGGCGGCTGGCGGTGAGCGACGGCGGCTGCCACGGGCTCGGTGTCGCGGGGCTGCCGAGGTCGTGTCCGGTGCGGCTGACGGCGGTGGGCGGGACGGTCCACTGGGCGGTGGCGTCGGTGCGGTCGCGGGGCGGGCGGGTCAGCGCGTCCGGCGCGGGGACGCTCAAGGCGGGCCGTTCGACGACGGTGACCGTGGTGGTGCGGCCGACGGTGCTCTGCTACATGGGCGGGGGCGGCGGAGGGTCGGTCGCCTTCTCGCCCGGCGGCACCGCCACCGTCTCCTACACCTGCTGGCGCCGCTAGTAGCATCACGCCCCATGTCGCGAGCGATCTCCCGGGACCCCGATCGGCTGGTCCTCTTCACCGACGCGGTCGTGGCCATCGCCGTCACGCTGCTGGTCCTGCCGCTGGTCGACGTGGTGCCGGAGACGGTGCGCGGGCACGGGGCGTCCAGCGAGGTGATCACCGAGCACAAGGCGCAGATCTACAGCTTCCTGCTCAGCTTCGTGGTGATCATCCGCCTGTGGCTGGTGCACCACCGGACGTTCGAGCACATCCGCGGCTACACGCGCGCCCTGATGCTGTGGAACGCGGGGTGGGTGCTGGCCATCGTCGTGCTGCCGTTCACCACCGAGATGGTCGCCTCCTACTCCGCGCACGACCGCTTCACCATCGGGTTCTACATCGGCAACGTCCTCGCCGCGGCGGTGTGCCAGACCCTGATCACCGTGATCGCCTACCGGACGGCCGGGGTGGCGTCGGAGGACGACCCGCCGACAGCCGCGGCGATGCGCGGCGGCCTCTCCACCGTGCTGCTGCTGATCGTCGCCCTGGTCCTGGGGGTCGTGTTCCCCCAGGTCTCCTACTGGGGCCTGCTGCTGCTCGTCCTGGAGCCGCTGGTGAGCAGGGGCTGGCGGTTCGTGGGTCTCTAGCCTCCGGACGGCCGTGTCGGCGGGGTGCGACGGGTATCCGGGCGCGGTCCGGGGAAGGTTCCCGGTGGTCGGCACCGCCTCCGGAGACCGAGGAGCTGGCATGGACCAACGGCCCGAGATCGACACGACCGTGCCGCATTCGGCGCGGATCTGGAACTTCCTGCTGGGCGGCACGGACAACTTCCCCGTCGACCGCCGGGCGGGCGAGCAGGTCTTCCGGTCCTTCCCCGGGATGGTCGACATGGCCCGCAGGTCCCGGCAGATGCTGACGCGGGTGGTGCGCTTCCTGGCCTCCGAGGCGGGGGTCCGGCAGTTCCTCGACATCGGCACGGGCCTGCCGACCATGGACAACACCCACGAGGTCGCGCAGCGGGTCGCGCCGGAGGCCCGCGTCGTGTACGTCGACAACGACCCGCTGGTGCTCGTGCACGCCAGGGCGCTGCTGACCAGCAGCCCCGAGGGCGCCACCGACTACATCGAGGCCGACGTGCGCGATCCCGAGCCGATCCTGGCGCAGGCCGCGCGGACGCTGGACCTCGGGGAGCCCGTCGCGCTGATGCTGATGGGCATCCTCGGGCTCGTCGAGGACTACGACCAGGCCCGCGACGTCGTGCGGCGGCTGATGGCGCCGCTGACGTCGGGCAGCTACCTGGCGGTCTACGACGGCACCGACGACGATCCGGCGTACCTGGCGGCCATCGAGGCGTTCAACTCCGGGAGCGGCGCCGTCCCGTACACGCCGCGCAGCCGCGAGCAGATCGCCCGCTACCTCGACGGCCTGGACGTGCTGCCGCCCGGTGTCGTGCCCGTGACGCGGTGGCGCCCCGACCCGGACGGGGAGCTTCCCGAGGTGGCCTGCGCCGGGGGCGTCGCACGCAAGCCCTGACCCGCGCGGTACCACGCCGCCCTTATCGGCGTTTAACCCCCGTTGGGCCATGCTCGGCGCATGCGTGTGCTGATCGTGGAGGACGAGCGGGTGCTCGCGGACACGATCGCCGAGGGCCTCCGCGAGGAGGCCATGGCGGTCGACGTCGTGTACGACGGGGACGACGCGCTGGAGCGGGCGTCCTACACCGAGTACGACGTCGTCGTGCTCGACCGGGACCTGCCGACCGTGCACGGCGACGAGGTGTGCCGCGAGCTCGCGGAGCGGCGCGGCCCGGCGCGGATCCTCATGCTGACGGCGGCCGGGGACGTCGAGGACCGGGTGGACGGGCTGTCGCTCGGGGCCGACGACTACCTGCCGAAGCCGTTCGTGTTCGGCGAGCTGGTGGCGCGGGTGCGCGCGCTGGCGCGGCGGACGGGGGCGCCGGTGCCGCCGGTGCTGGAGCGCCGCGGGATCCGGCTCGACCCGCACCGCCGCCGGGTGGCGCGGGACGGCCGGGAGCTGCGGCTGACGAACAAGGAGTTCGCGGTGCTGGAGGAGCTGCTGCGCGCCGAGGGCGGGGTGGTGAGCGCCGAACGCCTGCTGGAGCGGGCGTGGGACGAGAACATCGACCCGTTCAGCAACATCGTCCGGGTGACGATGGCGACGCTGCGCCGCAAGCTGGGCGAGCCCGCGGTGATCGAGACGGTCACCGGGTCGGGGTACCGGCTGGAGGCGCGATGAGCGTGCGCGGGAGGGTGCGCGGGAGGGTGCGCGGGCGGGTGCGGACGCCGCGGCTGAGCGTCCGGACGCGGCTGACGCTGGTGTACGGGTCGCTGTTCCTGGTGACGTCGGCGGTGCTGGTCGCGGTGATGTACGTGCTGACGGCGCGGACGCTGGACCAGCGGCTTCCGGAGCGGACCGCCGTGGACCCGCGGGTCGCCGCGAAGCTGCGGATCCTCGTGTCGAAGAAGGACTTCGGCCAGGTGCTGGCGCTGAAGTCGGACGCCGACCGGCAGCTCGCGCAGCAGAAGCACGACGTGCTGGAGCGGCTGCTGCAGACCTCGCTGCTGACGATGGTGGCGCTCGGCGTCCTGGCGGTGGTGATCGGGTACCTGGTGGCGGGGCGGATGCTGCGCCCGCTGCACAAGGTGACGGCGACGGCGCGGCGGCTGTCGGAGAGCACCCTGCACGAGCGGATCGCGCTGGACGGCCCGCAGGACGAGATCAAGGACCTGGCCGACACGTTCGACCGGATGCTGGACCGGCTGCACCGGGCGTTCGACGCGCAGCGCCGGTTCGTCGCGAACGCCTCGCACGAGCTGCGCACGCCGCTGACGATCAACCGGACGGTGCTGGAGGTGGCCCTCGCCAGCCGGAAGAACCCGCCGGAGACCAAGGCGCTCGCGGACGTGCTGCTCGGCAACACCGAACGGCACGAGCGGCTGATCGAGGGGCTGCTGCTGCTCGCCCGGTCGGAGCGGGAGCCGGCGACGCGGACGCCGACGCCGCTGCCGGACGTGGTGCGCGGCGCGCTCGGCGACCTGGACGGGCGCACCGGCGAGGTGGACGTAGAGGCGCGGCTGGCGCCGGCGGAGGTGGCGGGCGACCCGGTGCTGCTGGAGCGGTGCGCGATGAACCTGCTGGAGAACGCGGTGAAGTACAACGTGCGGGACGGCCGGGTGTGGGTGCGCACCGGGGTCCGGGACGGGGAGGCGTTCCTGCAGGTGGTGAACACGGGACGGCCCGTCCCGGCGCACGAGGCGGCGCGGATCTACGAGCCGTTCCGGCGGCTGCGGGCGGACCGGGTGGGGTCGGCGGACGGCGCGGGGCTGGGCCTGTCGATCGTGCGGGCGGTGGTGGGCGCGCACGGCGGGACGATCGAGACGGTCCCGCGGCGGGGCGGCGGGCTGTCGATCACGGTCCGGCTGCCCGCGGTCGCGCGGGACGCCCTGGCCCCCGCCTGAGACGCGCGCCGCCTGAGACGCGCCCGGCTCCCGGGACGGGTCAGCCGGCGTGCTCGGCGGGCAGCGGCCAGGGCGGCGGCTGCGGCCAGTCGACGCGCCCCTCGGGGCGGGGCTGGTCGTCGCCCGCGGTGAGCCAGCGGTGCACGACCTTGCCGGTGGCGTTGCGGGGCAGTTCGGGGATGAAGTGGACGTCGCGCGGCACCGCGTACCGCGCGACCTGCGCGTGCACGTACGCGCGGACGGCCTCGGCGTTGAGCCGGGCGCCGGGCCGCAGCACGATGAAGGCGGCGAGGCGCTGGCCCCAGTCGTCGTCCGGGACGCCGATCACGGCGGCCTCGTGGACCTCGGGGAGCCGCAGGATCGCGTCCTCGACGTCGCGCGGCACGACGTTCTCGCCGCCGGAGACGACCATGCCGTCGGCGCGGCCGTCCACGAACAGCAGGCCGCGGTGGTCGATGTGGCCGAGGTCGCCGGTGGCGAGCAGCCCGTCGCGGACCTGCATCGGCTCGCCGCCGGTGTACCCCTCGAAGAGCAGCTCGTTCGCGGCGAAGATCTCCCCGATGGTGGAGCGGCCGACGCGGCGGCCGTCGGCGCCGACGATGACGAGCGAGGTGTTGCGCGGCGGCCGGCCCGCGGTGCGCGGGTCGATCCGCAGGTCGCGCGGGGTGGCGATGGACACCCAGGACGCCTCGGTGGAGCCGTAGACGTTGTAGAGCCGGTCGCCGAACGCGTCCATGAACCGGGTGGCGAGGTCGCCGGGCAGGGCGGCGCCGCTGAGCGCGACGATCCGCAGGGACGAGGTGTCGTACAGCTCGCGCCGCTGCGGCGCCAGCTCCAGGATGCGCTGGAGCATGACGGGGACGGCGAACACGACGGTGTCGCGGTGGGAGGCGATCGAGCGCAGCGTCCGCTCGGGGTCGAACCTGCGGTGCAGGACGATCGGCGCGCGCAGCGCCCACGCCATCTGCAGCGCGGCGTAGCCCCAGGTGTGGAAGAGCGGCGCTTCGATGATCATGGTCTGCCGGGTGCGCAGCGGGATCCGGGAGGTCATCGAGGCCAGCGGCCACAGCCCGGGGCGGGGCGGGCGGCGGGCGCCCTTGGGACGGCCGGTGGTGCCGGAGCTGAGCATGATCGTCCGGCTCTGGATCTGCGGCGGGGCCGGCGCGGTCTCCGGCGCGGGCACCGAGGCGATCACCTCGTCGATGCACGGCCCGGTCTCGGCGGGATCGGGCCGGGACGGCGCGGCGGCGGGCGGCACGGCGGCAGGCGGCACGGCGGCCGACGGGGGGGCGGGCGGCGCGGCGACGGGC
>NZ_JBEYYT010000096.1:0-26757 GCF_040645715.1 Spirillospora sp. NPDC046719
GTCCGCCGCGAAGTCGGCTCCGCGGCGGACGAGGACGCCGAGCACGCCCGGGATGAGGCTCCGGAGCAGGACCTCGTCCACGCGGGCCGTCACTCCGTGATGGTGGGCGGCGTGCCGAGGAACGGGCGCACCTCGAGCCATTCGTGGATCGGCCTGCCGCCCGCGCCGGGAGCGGCCGACAGCTCCCCGGCCAGTTCGAGGGCGCGCTCGTAGGAGTCGACGTCGATCACGTACCAGCCGGCGATCAGGTCCTTGGTCTCGGCGAACGGGCCGTCGGTGACCGGCGGGCGCCCCTCGCCGTCGTAGCGGACGAACGTGCCCTCCGACGACAGCGCCTGGACGTCGACGAGCTCGCCCGTCTCCTCCAGCCGGGCCCCGAAGTCCTCCATGTACTTCACGTGCGCCGTGACCTCCTCGGGCGTCCACCGGTCCATCGGCACGTCGTTGACCGCGGCCGGGGCGCCCCGGTAGTGCTTGAGCAGCAGGTACTTGGCCATTGGTGTTCTCCTCGTCGCCGGCGCGACCCATTCTGGCCGCGTTCGCACCGGGGACGGAGCCGGACGCCGGTTCTCGACATCCCGGCTCGAATTTTTTTCGGCGCGGCCCGGGTCCGCCGCCTCCGGGGTAGAACGGGACGGTGAGCGGTGAAGAGCGGGCGGCCGGGCCGATGCCCGTGCGGGTGAGCTGGGACCGCGACGACCGGCACCGGCGGCTCCGCGCGGTGGCGGTCGCGGGGCTGGTGGCGGGGGCGCTGATGGCCGTGTTCGGGCTGCCGCCGATCGCCGTCCACAGCCCGCTCCGGCTGGTCGGCATGGTGTGCCCGCTGTGCGGCGGGACGCGGGCGGTGCAGGCGCTGATGCGCGGGGACGCCGCCACCGCGTGGCACTACAACCCGCTCGCGTTCGCGGTGGTGCCGGGGGCGCTGCTGGTCCTGGTCAGGTGGGGTGCGGGACTGGCCACCGGGCGCTGGGTGAACGTGCGCGTGCTGCGTCCGGCCGCCGTCTGGGTCGTGGCCGCGGTGGCCGTCGCCGTGTTGTGGGCGAACCAGGCGTCGCACGCGGCGATGCTCCGCCACGGCGACGGGAGCCTGCGGCACCAGGTGATGGGCATGGGCCTGGGGATGGTGGTCGTGGCGGCCGCCGCCGCGGTCCAGATGCTCGTCGTCCTGCCGCTCGTGCGCCGGGTCCGCCGGAGCGGGACGGAGCGGCCCGGCGGGTGACGCCGCCGGCCGCCCGGCGCGCGGAGCCGGGGGCCGGGCGGCGGGCGGGTCACGCTTCGCAGATGCGGACGAGCTCGTTGGCCGCCCAGCGGATGGACGGATGGTCGTCGTCGAGCAGGTGCCGCAGGGACGGGACCGCCGCCTTGACCGCCTCCCGCTCGTCGCCGGGACCGTCCGCGATGTCGGCGATGAGGAGCAGAAGGGTGTTGCGGGCCCGGTTGCCGGGCACCAGCATCCGCTCCACCAGGAACGGGACGGCGGGCGCGGCCGCCGCGTTCGGCCCGCGCCGGTCGACCAGGAGTTCGTAGAGGCGTTTGACCGCGGCCTGCGCCGCGTCCTCGTCGTCGGAGGCGAGCGTGCCGAGCAGGCCGGGCACCTCCACGGCCGGGCCGTGGTTGGACCAGAGGTCCTTCCAGGCGATCCGGTCGATCCGGGAACGGAAGTCCCGGTCCGGCCAGAGGCGGTCCAGGTCGAGGCGGAGCGCGGCCGACCCCCCGGTGGCGGTCACGTGCAGGACGCCCTCGGGCCGCAGGCCGAGGGCCTCGATGCCGGTGCCGATGCGCAGGTCCGCGACGGACCGGGTGGCCAGGTCCCAGATCCGGACGAGCCCGTCGGCCCAGGCGGCGGCGACGGCGGCGCCGGTCTCCAGGGTCGCGCCGGCCAGCGCGGTCACCGGCGCGTCGCGGTGCGCGAAGGCCCGGGAGAACACCCCGACGCCCGGCTTCCAGCGGCGCAGGACGCCGTTCGCGTCGCCGCTGACGACGGTCAGCTCATCGGCGGCGCGGACGCACGTGACGGCGGTGACCGGCGCGCGGTGCAGCTTCTCGGCGCCGATCTCGGCGCCGGCGGCATCCCACACGTGGACGTGGCCGGCGGAGGTGCCGGCGGCGGCCGCCGTCCGGTCGCGGTCGGTGCCGGCGGACGTGCGGTCCGGCAGGTCGCGGAGCGCGGCGACGTCGGGGAGGGCGGGCACGGCGGAGGCGGCCGGGGCGGCGGCGGCCGTCCAGCGCTCGTCGTCACCGGCGAACGACGCGGGGCCGAGGTCCTCGGTCGGCGGCGGCACCTCGGCGGGCGCGGCGATGTCGTCGTCGGACCAGGTCAGCCCGAGCGTGTCCAGGACGTCGACGAGGGCCCGGCGGGTCCGGGCGTGGACGACGATCGCGAAGTCGGCGCCGGGCCCGCGGCCGTGCCGGATGATCGCGTCCGGCGCGCCGTACGACAGCGCGTCGGTGCCCATCTCCTGCCAGGGCAACAGGCCCATGTCGCGGTAGTGCTCCCGCAGCCGCGCCACGATTCCGGGGTCGCCGTCGACGGTCTTGCGCGGCACCCGGATGCTCCAGCCGAAGTGCGAGGGCAGCCGTTCCAGCGCCAGTTGCAGGAAGAACTCGGAAACGGAGCGGCTCTGCGTCGTCCAGCCGCCGGCGGTGTTGACCACGACCTTCGGGTCGTCCTGGGCGGCCTCGGAGGCCAGGTATCCCCACTGGTTGACCCACTGGTACTCGGCCATGATGACGCGGACGGCGTCGCCCGGCGGGTCGTCGACGGAGTCGGGGGCGGACGGCGGCCACTGCGGGTGGGTCCAGTAGAGGCGCGGCCGCATGGCGAAGGAGTTGAACGGCGAGTCCCACCATTCCAGGAGCGCGGCGGGAACCGGTTCGTCCGGCTCGTATCCGGGGGCCTCGTCCTCCCGGCTCGCCAGCGGGTCGCCGCCGGGGTCCCGGTACCCCCATTCGCGCTGCACCTCGTCGAGCAGCGCCCAGCGCGGCCGGTCCGCGGCGAGCCGTTCCGCGAACCGCCCGTAATCGATGATCTTGGTCATGCGCCGCCAGCATAGGGCCTTGCGCGGGCGCGGGCGCGCCGCTCGTCCGGTCCCCTCCAGCGGAAGGACCGGGGACCGGACGAGCCCCGGGCGGGCGGGTCGGTGCGCCGCCGCGGCGGCCCCGCGGGGCCGCCGGGGAGGCGCGGCTCAGGCGACGTCGAGCTCCCGGCGCCGCTCGGCCCACTGCAGGGAGTGCCGGATGGCGTCCTCGATCGTGTACTCGGGCTTCCAGCGGAGCAGGTCCCACGCCTTGTCGGGCCGGACGAACGCGCCGACGACGTCGCCGGGCCGCGCCGGGGCCTCCTCCGCGACGAACGCGTCCCCGACGACCTCGCGGAACGCCTCGACCAGCTCCCGGACGGTGGTGCCGTCGCCGGTGCCGAGGTTGATCACCTCGTAGCCGGAGCCCTCCCCGGCCGGCCGCAGCGGCGGGACGATCGAGTCGAACCGGTCCGCCGCCTCGCAGAACGCGCGGGCGATGTCCCAGACGTGGATGTAGTCGCGGATCGCGGTGCCGTCGCGGGTGTCCCAGTCCACCCCGGTGATCTTGAACGGGACGCCCAGCTCGTACGACTCGATCATCTTGCCGAGCGCGTGCGTCGGCTTGCTGTTCTGCAGGCCGGTGCGCAGCTGCGGGTCGGCGCCGATCGGGTTGAGGTAGCGCAGCGAGACGACCCGCAGCGAGGTGGCGCGGCAGACGTCCTCCAGCATCAGCTCGGCCATCATCTTCGAGCGGGTGTAGGGGTTCTGCGGCTCCAGCGCCGAGGTCTCCGTCACCGACAGGTCGGCCTCCGGCCGGTACATGCCCGCGGTCGACGCGAAGATCATCCGGTCGCAGCCGTTGCGGACGAGGTGCTCGGCGAAGTCGCGGGTGCGGCCCAGGTTGACGCGGTAGTAGCGGAGCGGGTCCGCCATCGAGTCGGGCACCACGATCAGCGCCGCGCAGTGCACGGCCACGGTGATGTCCGGATGCTCCCGGAAGATCGTGTCGACCAGCTCCCCGTCGCCGATGTCGCCCTGGTAGAAGATCTTCCCGTCGGTGAACTCCTGCCGGCCCGTGATGAGGCTGTCGAGCACCACCGGCGTGACCCCGCGTTCGGCGAACGCGGACGCGATCGTGCTGCCGATGAACCCGGCTCCCCCTGTGATCAGGACTTTCATAGTGGCATCCCCTGAGCCAGTGCATCCCTGCTCGGTCACGCACAGGATCAGCAGGCGGCCCCGGATGGTCAACGGCGCGCCCTCCAGGTTGACCGGCACCGGACGGCGGTGAACCGGCACCCGGTACGGGGCGTCCGCGCACGGTTCCTCCCGCGCGCGCCCGCCACCTGCGAAGATCCCCGGGCGGGCGCGCGAGCCGGGTTCCGTGCCCGGTGCCCGGGGCGCCGCGGCATGTCCGAAACGACTACAGCGTTTGCAGGATCCGCATCGCCGCCGCACCGGTCATCGTCGGTGGATGCAACCGATCCGGGTCCTGATCGTGGACGACCACGCGCTGTTCGCCGAGGCGCTCGCCGCCCGGCTGGGCCGCGAACCCGATCTGGTGATCCTGCCGATCGCCGCGGACGTCCGGCGCGCGCTGGCGCTCGCCGGCACCGAGCGGCCGCAGGTGATCGTGCTGGACATGACGCTGGGCGCCGAGAGCGGCCTGGACGTCCTGGACCGCGTCCGCGAGGACCACCCCGACGTGCGGGTGGTGGTGCTGACGGCGATGAGCGACCTGGACACGCTGGTGCAGGCGGTGCGGCGCGGCGCGGTCGGCTGGCTGTCGAAGACCGAGGGCGCCGACCTGGTCGCGCGGGTGATCCGGTCGGCGGCGCGGCAGGGCGGCTGGATCCCGCCGGAGGTGCTGGGCGAGGTGCTGCGCCGGCTCGTCGCGGGCGACGCGCGGGACGGCGGCGGCGCCCGGCTGCTGGCGGAGCTGACGCCGCGCGAGCGCGAGGTGCTGCAGTGCATGGTCGACGGCCTCGGCCGCGCGGAGATCGCCGAGCGGCTGGGGCTGTCGGCCAACACCGTCCGCACCCACACGCAGAACCTGCTGGCGAAGCTCGACCTGCACTCGGCGCTGGAGGCGATCACGCTCGCGATGCGCGCCGGGATGCGCCCGGGCTCCGGCGAGGGCTGAGCCCCCGCCGGGCCGAGCCGCACCGGGCGCGCCGAGCCGGGCCGAGCGGGGCCTGATGCAAACGGCGTAGTGGGGGGTCGTCGTTTGGGCGATTCGGGCGGCATCGGGCCTTCCTACGCTCGGCCCTACGAAGCCGCATGCCGGAGGGGAGACCCGTGGAGATCGATGAGGTCGCGGCGCGCGTCGCCCGCAGCTACTGGGCGCTCCTGCTGGTCATGACGGTCGTCCCCCTGGTGCTGGTGGGCGGCGTGATGAGCCGGCAGGACCCGCCCGCGGTCGCGAAGACGCGCCTGCAGGCCACCGCGAAGGCGGCGGACGCGGCGGCCGGGGACGCGGGCGTCAGCACCGAGGTCAGCCAGGTGAAGGCGTTCGCGACCAGCGACAACCTGCTGGCCGGGGTGCTGGGGCAGCTGCGGCTGCAGCGGTCCACCACCAAGCTCGCCAAGGACATCGGGGTCGCCGGGCTCGGCACCTCCACGGTCGTCGAGCTGTCGGTGAAGGACAAGGACCCGCAGGCCGCGCGGAAGCTGACCGACGCGATCGGCGCCGCCGTGGTGAAGGAGATCAACGACTCCAACCAGGGCGCGATCAACCGGCAGCTCGGCGACATCGACAAGCGGGTCCGGGACCTGGAGAAGAAGCTCGGGCCACTGTCGCGGCGGGCCGGCGCGCAGCCCAACCCCGACATCGGCGCCGCGAACGAGCGGGAGCGGGTGCAGGCGGAGCTGACGGACCTGCGGTCGAACCGGTCGGACCTGCAGGCGCAGCTGCTGGCGGCGGGGAACGCCTCGGTGGTGCAGCCGGCGGTGCTGGCGCCGAAGAGCGACCCGGCGGTCATGATGGCGGTCGTCGCGGGCCTGGTCGGGCTGATCGCCGGGATCCTGATCGCGGTGCTGAACGAGATGGCCCGCCCCACGATCCCCGGGCAGCGGCGGGTCGCGCGGCGGCTCGGCGTCCCGCTGCTCGGCTGGGCCGACAAGGGCCCGGCGGAGCTCGCCGACCTCGGCCGGCGGGTCCGGCTCGCCGCCCGCAAGGAGGAGGTCGGGCAGGTCACCCTGGTCGGCGCGCCCGGCCCGCTGCCCGCCGACCTGGTGTCGTCGGTGGCGTCGGCGGTGTACGGGGACCGGACGAAGGTGGTCGGCGCCCGTCCCGTCCGGCAGCGTCCGGGCGAGGGCGACGGGGGCGGCACCGTGACCGGCGCCGCCGCGAAGCCGAAGGGCGGCCGGCCGGGGAAGGACGACGGGTCCGGCGACGAGCCGGGCGACGGCCCGTCGCTGAACAGCTCCGGGCCCGGCACGGGCAAGAGCACGTCGGTGGTCCGCGCCGGGGGCGGCACCGCCGTGATGACGAAGAAGTCCGGCGAGGCGGTCTCCCCGTCGGAGATCACCCAGCCCGTTCCGGTGCCGGCGCGCGCGGCCTGCCACGTGCACGCGTTCGAGGACATCGATCCGGGCTCGGACGACGAGGTCGGGGTGGTCGTGGTGGTCGGTCCGGTGACGCGGGTGTCGGGGCTGGAGACGGTCCGGGACCTGGTCGCCGCTTCCGGCTGGCCGCTCCTCGGCGTCATCGCCACGTCCCGCAAGATCAAGGGGTAGCAGATGAGTTCAGCCGGTCAGTCCACCGTTCCGTTCACGATCCCGTCGGTGTCCGGCGAGGTGTCGGACGCCGTGGTGAAGGTGCTCGACTCGGGGTGGATCACCACGGGCCCGCAGACCGCCGCGTTCGAGCAGGAGTTCGCCGACTATCTGGGCGCCGCGCACGTCGTCGCGGTCGCCTCGTGCACGACCGCGCTGGAGCTGTGCCTGCGCGCGCTTGAGCTGCCGCCGGGGTCGGCGGTGCTGACGCCGAGCCTGACGTTCTGCGGCGCGATCAACGCGATCCTGCACGCGGGGCACCGGCCGGTGCTGGTCGACATCGACGAGGACACGCTGGTGCCGAGCCCCGAGACGGTTGCCGCCGCGGCGGCCCGGGTGACCCCGGCGGCGATGATCGTGCAGAACCAGGGCGGCTACCCGGTGGACGTGGCGGCGCTGACGGCGGCGGCCGGGCTGGACCGGACGCGGGTCATCGAGGACGCGGCGCACGGCCCCGGCGCGGCGCGCGGCGGGAAGCCCGTCGGGTCGGAGTCGTTCGCGGCGTGCTTCTCCTTCTACGCCACCAAGAACATGCCGATCGGCGAGGGCGGCGCCATCGCGACGAGCGACGAGGGGCTGCAGGAGAAGGTCCGCGCGATGCGGCTGCACGGGATGAGCAAGGACTCGTGGAAGCGGTACCTGCCGGGCGGCAGCTGGCGGTACGACGTGAAGCAGATCGGCCTCAAGGCGAACATGACGGACGTGCAGGCGTCGATCGGGCGGGCGCAGCTCGCCGCGCTGCCGGAATGGCAGCGGCGCCGCGCCGAGATCGTCGCCGCCTACGACGCGGCGTTCCGCGGCCTGCCCGGCCTGACGCTGCCGCAGCGGAACCTCGACGGGATCCAGCACGCGTGGCATCTCTACCAGGTGCGGGTCGAGGACCGGGACGCGATCAGCGCGGAGCTGGAGGCGGCGGGCGTGTCGACGTCCGTCCACTTCATCCCCGCGAACCAGATGACGTCGTACCGGGACATCCTCGGCGCCGACGAGTGCGCGCGGGTGCCGGTGACGGACCGGGTCGGCGAGGAGCTGCTGTCGCTGCCGCTGTATCCGGGCCTCACGTCCGACGGACAGGACCGCGTCATCGCCGCACTCACCGAGGCGCTGCGGGCCCGGAGCTGACCGTGCGTTGGTTCCCGCCGCGCCTGGCCCGCAGGGACGTCCCGCCCCAGCCCGTCCCCCCGGTCAGCCCGCTCGCGTTGCTGATGGGGCGGGACGAGGTGGCGCTGGCCGGGCTGCGCGGCCGGCGCCTCGTCCGGGGCCGGCGGGTGCTGGTCACCGGCGCCTGCGGGACGGTCGGGTCGGCGCTGTGCCGGCAGGTCCGGCGGCTGGAGCCCGAGGCGCTGTGCCTGGTCGACAAGGACGCGGCCGGGCTCGCCCGGCTCGGCCGGGAGCTGGCCGCGGAGGCCGCCGAGGCCGGCGGGGACGCCGGCGCGGTCCGGGTCACGCTCGCCGAGGCGGACGTGCGCGACGGCGCCCGCGTCGACCGGGTCGTCCGGGACGCCCGTCCCGACCTGCTGTTCCACACCGCCGGCCAGAACGAGCTGGCGAAGGTGGAGCAGGACCCGTGCCGGGGCGTCGCCGACAACGTCGTCGGCACCCGGCACGCGGTCGACAGCGCGGTCCGGCACGACGTCCAGCGTATGGTGTTCGTCTCCTCCGACAAGGCCGCCGAGCCGACCTCGGTGTTCGGCGCGACGATGCGGCTCGGGGAGCTGCTGCTGCAGACCGCGACGGGCGGCCCGACGTGCTTCGCGGCGGTCCGCGTCGGCAACGTCATCGGCGAGGCGGGGGCGCTGCTCAGCGTGCTCGCGCACCGCATCTCCTCCGGCGAGGTCGTGACGGTCACGCATCCGGAGGTCGCGCGGCACTTCATGACGGTGGCGGAGGCGGCGGGGCTGCTGATCGAGGCGGCGGCGCTGGCGGAGGAGGCGGAGACGTTCGTGCTGGACATGGGCCGTCCCGTCCCGGTCGTCGAGCTGGTCCACCGGTACGCCGAGCAGCTGCGGCTGCCGGAGGTGACGATCCGGTTCAGCGGGCTCGGCCCCGGCGAGAAGCTCGCGGAGAAGGCGTTCGCCGACTCCGAGCGGCGGATCCGCACCGCGCATCCGAAGATCTGGGCGACCCGTCCGGCGCCGCCGCCCGCCGGGCTGCCGCAGCTGCTGGACGAGCTCGCGGCGGCGGCCGGCGACGGCGACGACGGCCGGGTCCGGCTGCTGCTGCGCCGGCTGCTCCCGGAGTACCACCCGGTGCGGCGCCCGCTGCCGGCCGGCGACCCGCCGCCGCCCGGACCTTCTTGTCTCTGTGACGCGGGGTGCAGCCCCGATCCTCCCGGCCTGTGAGGTGCGCGTTGAGTACGACCAGGAAGCTCCGAGTCGCCACGGTGATCACCCGGTTCAACGGCGGCGCCGGTCAGGTGGCGCTGAACGGCGCGCTGGCGCTGCCGGCCGGGGAGTACGAGCGCGCGATCGTCACCGGCGGCGTCGGCATGGACAGCGTCGCCTCGAACGGCGAGGCGCGCGCGACGAGGGACACCGTCCTGTACGGGGACGAGGCGGTCGAGAACGCGGCGGCGGGCGACCTGACCCCCGCCGCGCACGCCGCCGGGATGGAGATCGTCCAGGTGGGGCCGCTGGTCCCGCAGATCTCGCCGCGCGACGACCTCGCCGCGCTGAAGACGCTGACGCGGGTGCTCGCCGAGGGGCGCTACGACGTCGTCCACACCCACAGCGCGAAGGGCGGCGTGATCGGCCGGGTCGCGGCGGCCCGCGCGGGCGTCCCTCGAATAGTCCACACCTGGCACGGGTTCCCGTTCAACGAGTTCCAGTCGTGGGCGCGGCGCCGCGTCTACATCCGGCTCGAGCGGATCGCCGCGAAGCGCACCGACGCGTTCCTCGCGATCGGGTCGGAGACGGTGACGACGGCGCTGCGGCTCGGCCTCGCCACGCCGGAGCGGATCCGGCTGTCGTGGCCCGCGGTGGACGTGGACGCCTACGCGACCGCGGCGGGGTCCCGGGCGCAGGCGCGCCGCCGCCTCGACCTGCCGCTCGGGGTGAAGGTCGTCGGCGCGATCGGCCGGCTGACGTTCCAGAAGGGCCCGGAGATCTTCGCGAAGGCCCTCGCGCGGCTGCCCGACGACGTGTTCGGGCTGTGGGTCGGCGGCGGCCCGATGGCGGACGAGCTGGACGCGCTGACCGCGAAGCTCGGCATCGGGGAGCGGATGCGGTGGCTCGGGCACCGCGACGACGTCGCCGAGGTGCTGCCGGCGTTCGACCTGATGGCGATGCCGTCCCGGTGGGAGGGCCTGCCGTGCGTGCTGGTCGAGGCGATCGGCGCGGGGATCCCGCTGGTCGCCACGGCCGTCCCGTCCAACCAGGACCTGGTGCTGGCCGGGGAGACCGGGATGCTCGTCCCGCCGGAGGACCCCGAGCGGCTCGCCGGCGCGATCGGCGCGCTGCTGGACGACCCCGCCGCCGCCGCGCGGATGGCCGAGCGGGCCCGCGCCCGGATCGGCGACTGGTTCTCCCCCGCGCACCTCGGGACCGTCCTGGACGAGACCTACCGAGGAGGCTCCAAGCGCCCATGACCGTCCTGACCAAAGCGCCCCCCGACGCGCCGCCGGGCACCCCGCCGGACGCCGGAGCCTCCGCCGGGCCGGAGCTCCCGGCGCTGCGGCGGCGGTGGCCGCTGACGTCGGTCGCCCTGGTGCTCGGCATCGCGTCGCTGCCGATGCTGATGCCGGCGGGCCTGCCGCCGGGCCCGGGCAACACCGGGCTGCCGGACCTCGCGCTCATCGGTCTGGTCGCGGTGACGCTGCTGTGGGCGAGCGGCCGGGGGCTGCCGGTGCGCTGGCCGTTCCTCGTCCCCACCCTGATGACGATCATCGCCGGCGGGATCGCCGCGGTCGTCAACCAGGCCGGCACGCTCACCCTGGTCAAGGACCTGTTCGTACTGATGTGGGCGGTGTGCATCGCCAACCTCGGCCGCGACCCGAAGGTACTGCGGCTCGCGCTGCGCGCGTTCGTGGCGATCGGCACGCTCTACGCGGTCATCGAGATCCTGGGGATGGTCCTCGGGATCGAGGCGATGTCCGGCAAGCAGCTCGACGGCGAGCGCGCCATGTTCACCTTCGGCGACGCGAACTACGCCTCCAACTGGTTCATCTGCGTCTTCTTCATCACCCGCGCGACCCGGTACCCGCGCAAGACCTGGCACCGCTGGGCGGTCTGCGCGATCCTGCTGACCGCCGAGGGGCTGACCGGCTCCAACGGCGGGCTCCTCGCGCTGTGCGTCGCGCTGCTGCTCGGCTACCTGTTCGGGCTCATCCGCGAGGGCAGAGCGCACCACGCGATCGCGGTCGGCTCGCTGGCGTTCTTCGTCGCGGGCGCGGGCGTCGCCGTCGTCACCACCGTCGACATCCAGCCCTACCTGGACCAGGCGAGCCAGATGTCGCCGGTGCTGCGCGACTCCATCGGGCGCACCACGGGGGAGAGCACCGAGTCCCGCAGCTCGGTGAACGCCGCGACCGTCCAGATGCTGGAGGAGCAGACGCACCCGTGGGGCATCGGCCCCAACCAGACCCGCCCGCAGATGCTCGCGCGGCAGTACGGGTACGTCCGCGAGGCGCACAACGACTACATCGCGGCCGTGCTGGAACGCGGGTTCCTCGGCGGGATCGCGCTCGTCACGCTGCTGTTCGTGCTGATCATGCGGTGCGTGCGGATCGCCCGGCGGGGCGCCCTCACCGCCGAGTACGCGGCGCTCGTCCCGCGCCCGGAGATGTTCGGCGCGCTCCTCGCCGTGTTCCTCGTCTCCGCGCTCTTCTACCAGACCCTGCACTACCGGCACGGCTGGGCCTTCTTCGGCCTGGTCGCCGCGCTCGACCTCTTCGGACGGCGCGCCGCCCCGGGAGGGCGGCCCGCCGGAACCCCCGACGACCCGGACGGCCCCGCCGCGGAGGGAGCCCGATGACCGACATCCAGCAGCCGACGGCGGCCCTGACCGCCGACGCCGAGGCCGGACGGCTCCGGCGCCGGCTTCTCGCGCTCGTCGCGGGGAACATGGCGGGACGGATCGGCGCGCTCGGCTCGCTCGGCATCGCCACGATCCTCGTCGCGCGGATCGGCGGGCCGAAGCTCGTCGGCGCGTTCACGCTCGTGCGGATCCTGCCGGGGCTGCTGTGCCAGCTGTCCAGCGCCGGGCTGCCCGGCGCCGCGCCCTACTTCCTGGCCCGCGACTCCTACGACCAGAGCCGGGTGCGGCCCACCCTGGCGTGGCTGACCGTCATCGGCGCGGTGCTCGGCGGGGTCGGCTGGCTCGCCCTCAGCCCCCTCGCCTACCTGGTGTTCTTCAAGTCGTTCGGGATCTGGATCACGCTCGCCGCGGCGGCCCCGTCGTTCACGCAGGGTTTCGTGTCGGTCGGCAAGGGCCTGCTCCAGGGCACCGACGACCAGCCCGGCGCGAGCCTCGCCATCGCCGTCGAGGAGTTCGTGTTCGTACCGATCTACCTGGTGCTGCTCACCGGCTGGTACGGGCCCGGCGCGCTGATCGCCGGGCTGGTCCTCGCCGACGTCGCGGCGGCCGCGTGGATCGCGCGGCGGCTCGCGACCCGCGGGTTCTTCCGCGGCTGGGGGCGCGCCGACCCGCGCCTCGGCCGGACGATCGCCGGGTACGGGGTGCGCGGCTACGTCGGGCAGCTCATCGACCTGCTCCAGCTGCGGTTCGACATGGCGCTGCTCGGCGCGCTCGCCGGCCCGAAGGTGCTCGGCGTCTACACGGTCGCGAGCAAGTTCGCCGAGCTGGTGCAGCTGCCCGGCCTCGCCGTGAACTACGTGCTGTACCCCGACTTCGCCAAGGAGGACCGGGCGAAGGCGACCCGGCGCACCGCGCGCCTCATCCTGCCCGCGCTCGGGGTGTCCGTGCTCGCGGCGGTCCCGCTCGCGCTCATCGCCGGGACGGCGCTGCCGTGGATCTTCGGGGACGTGTTCGACGACGCGGTCGTGCCCACCTACATCCGGCTCGCCGGCGTCGTCACGTTCGGCGTCACCGGGCTGATCATGGCCTACCTGTACGGCGTCGGGCGGCCCGGCGCCGCGTCCACCGGGCAGGGCATCGGCCTGCTGGTCGTCGTCGTGCTCGGCGCCGTCCTCATCCCCCGGCACGGCGCGGTCGGCGCGGCGATCGCCACGTCCGTCTCGTTCGTCGCCACCACCGCCGCGCTGCTCGCCTGGTTCCAGCACGTCCGCAGGACCGCCGGGGCCGCGGCCGACGACCCTGCTCCGCACAGCAAGGGGTGACCATGTCCGAGGACAACACCGAACTCGCCACGCGGCCCGTCGACCCGTCCGACGGCGTCGCGCCGTCGGGGGCGCGCCGCGCCCTGGACATCGCCGGCGCGCTCACCGGGCTGCTGCTGCTCAGCGTCCCGCTGGCGCTCATCTACCTGCTGGTCCGGCTGTCCAGCCCGGGTCCCGGGGTGTTCAAGCAGACCCGCGTCGGGCAGGGCGGCCGGCCGTTCACCATGTACAAGTTCCGGACGATGCGGCAGGGCGTCGGCGGGCTCACCGTCACCGCCAACTGCGACCCGCGGCTCACCCGGATCGGCAAGCTGCTGCGGGAGTGGTCGCTGGACGAGCTGCCGCAGCTGGTGAACGTGCTGCGCGGGCAGATGACGCTGGTCGGGCCGCGCCCGGAGACCTACGACCTCGCGGTGCACTACGACGCGGACTCGCGGTGGATCTTCGACCACCGGCCGGGGCTGACCGGGGTGTCGGAGGTCCGGTTCCGCGACTTCGACGTGCTCGGCCCCGGCGAGGAGGTCGACCTCGTCAACTACATCGAGCGGATCGTCCCGGCGCGGGTCGCGGTGGACGCGATCTACCTGCGCGACCCGTCGATGCGGCAGACGCTGCGGGCGCTGTGGGACACCGTCAAGCACATCCTCGGGTTCACGATCCCGCCGCTGCAGGTGGCGTCGGACGGGACCGTCGAGGAGGCGCCCGAGCCCGCGCCGCCGCACACGGCACCGCACACGGCACCGCACACGGCACCGCACGCGGCGGACGCCGCACCGCGCACGCCCGCCGAGGAGCCCGGCTCCGCCGCGTAGAGACCCGCATCGGGGAAAGGGAGACATGGACATCCGGGACGTCCGGTTCAAGGTCTCGGCCGTCGCGGCCGCGGTGGTGCTGGTGGCCGGGTTCCTCCTCTACCTGCAGCACCGGTCGTCGTCCGGCGGCGACGACCCCTACAGCGGCCCGCCCGCGACGCCCGGCAGCCCCGCCGCCCGGCCGGGCGAGACCCGCCGCATCGCGCTGAACACCCAGCCGTCGGACTACCCGCGGCTCAAGGAGCTCGGCTACGACCTGGTCGACGCCAAACCGGACGACTCGCTCGTCGCGGGCGTCCCGGACGGGATGCAGGCGCTGCTGTGGGTCGGCAACTTCACCTGCGGCTCCTTCGACCTCGACTACGGCGCGTTCACCCGGGCGGTGCAGCGGTACGGGCGCAACCCGAAGGTGTACGGGTGGTACCTGTCCGACGAGCCGGACACCGGGCGCTGCCCGAAGATCGCCGGTGAGATCCGGCGCCGCGCCGACTACATCCGGCAGAACGCGCCCGGCCAGGTCTCGTTCGTCTCGCTGACCGACTGGCCGATGCGGCAGCTCGCGCCCAAGCGGGTCGGCGTCGACCTCTACGGCCTGGACCCGTACCCCTGCAAGGGGTCGGCGGACGTGCAGGACTCGTGCAACATCGGGGCGATCGACCGGATGGTCCGGCTGGCCGACGACGCCGGCATCCCGCGCGCGCAGGTCGCGCCCGTCCTGCAGACGTTCGGGCAGAGCTGCAGCAAGGGCGACAAGCAGTACTGGCTGCCGACGCAGGCGCAGTTCCGGAGGATCCTCGCCCGCTGGGACAGGCTCGCGCCGCGTCCCAGGCTCGAGATCTCCTACTCGTGGGGGCACCAGTCCGAGTGGGCGTGCCCGTCGCTGGCGGACGCGTCCGGCGGCGCCCATCCCGACCTGCAGAGCATCATGAAGGCCCGCAACACCGCGAAGTGAGACCGGCCCCGGCGGTCGCCCGAGAGGTCGGTGCTCGGGACGGTCAGTGCGTGGGGTGGTCGGCGACCGCGGGATGGCCCTCCGACGGCAACGGCAGGTTGAACGACCCCACCTTCAGGGCCAGGACCTCCATGCCGCCGATGAGCAGCACGAACACCACGGCCATCAGGCCAAGCTGCACCCGGTTCGGCTTCCTGCGATTCAACGTGCGGCTCAGCCTGACACTGAAAGCCGCCCAGGCCCCGCGTTTCACGCGCACCCCTTCAATCCCCCATTAACCACGAGAAATTTAACCACAACCCCCGACCCGGACACGCCCGGCCGGCGCTCCTTCGCCGGCGTGCGGCGAGCCACCGTCATGCCGGCCCGCATGACGGTGGCTCGCCACGTGTGACGACGTCCAGGTCAGGAGACGCGGCGGCTCGTGAGGTTGGCGGCGCGGGCGTTCACGCACGAGCCCGTCGCCAGGTCGAACGCGAAATTGTGCGCCAGGCAGTGCACCTGGCCGTCGCGGATGACCGCGCCGACCGACAGGTCCTCGCCGGCGTGCGGGCAGTACCGCGGGATGTCGTAGCACCCGCCGGCCCACTCGACGGTGATCCGCTCGCTCTCGTCCCGGCCCGTCTCGTACGCCTCGACGGCGTTCAGGGCGGGCGCGTTCGCGTGCTTGAGCAGCCCCACCAGGTAGTCGTTGTAGACGTCCGGGTCGCGGTACAGGCTGAGCCGGAAGGAGATGAGCAGGTCCTCCCAGGCCATCCGGCCGGTCAGCACGGAGTCCAGCCAGCGGCCGGCCGTGGTGATCCGGTAGTGCGGGCGCGCGTCCGGGGACGCCTCCCCGACCGTCAGCCCCTCCGGCGAGAAGTCCACGTCCCAGACCCCGCCGTTCGGGCCGGTGATCTCGAACCGGACCAGCATCGCGATCTGCCGGAGGAAGTAGTCGCTGAGCGAGCCGAGGTGCTCGAAGTGGGCGGTGAACCGCGCGAACAGGTCCGGGCCCGGCTCCGGGTACTCGGCGAGGACGCCCTCGATCAGCTCCTTGCGGTCCTCGGCGTACTGCTTGAGGTAGGCCGGGCGCTCGTCGTCGGCGAAGGAGAACTCCGCCGAGACCGGGTCCCGGACGATCCCGCCGGTGTCGAGGTCGACGGTGTCGCCGGGCTTGAAGCACTCCCAGCGCTGCCGCGGCAGGTGCTCGCGCAGCCACTCCGCGGAGACCTCGGGGTCGCAGAACGCCCCGTCCCGCTGGCCGAGCACCCAGTTGAGGTGGTCGACCTCGCCGTCCAGGAAGCACGGCGGCCCGGCGAACGGGACCGCGAGCTCCGGCTGGGTCTGCCGGACGAGCCGCTGCGCGGCGCGCAGCTTCGACACCCGCTTGTCCATCGAGACCTTGGCCATCTCCTCGGCCGGGTACTCGTAGCAGATCGGATGCCAGGACGCGCCGGAGGTCTGCAACGCCATCAGGTCGAGCCGGCCGCCCGCCAGGTGCTTGGCCCGGCGGGCCTGCGCGGCGGTGAGCCGGGCGTCGTTGCAGTGCAGGATGCCGCGGCCGTCCGCGACGATGAGAAAGGCCGCGTCATGGCACATAGGGGAGAGTTCCGGAATGACCGTTATCCAGGAGCCCCGATTGTCGAGCGGGAATTTCTCCCAGGGCTCTATCTCGATTACCTGGCGGGAACCCGCGGCTTCCGCCATCCGTTCCCGGAAGGCCGGGCCCGGATAGCGCGGAATGAGGATCCGCGTCCGCTGCGGAAGCCGGCCGATGACCCAGGGGTCGAAATGATCAAGGTGCTCGTGCGAGACCGCCACCCAGTCCGCGGCGAGCAACCGATCGGTGTCGAGGTGATCGTTTCTGGGGTACTGGTGCCAGGCCCCGATAAAGGCCCCCGTCGGAGCGAGCCACGGGTCTGCGAGCAGGTGGAACGCCCGGGCGTGCACCGACACCCCCGCGTGTCCGATAAATGTGACCGTCGGCATACCGAGACTGTCCCTCGCCGGCCCCGCCACCGCACCCGCCCGAATGCGCAAAGCGGCTACGCCGTAGGCATGAAGGAAATGCCACAAGCCGAACTGACAATCCTGACTTAGACGCTCGGAGAAAGACCCGAGTTTACCCGGATCGACGCATGTCCACTTCCGGTCAGAGACCGGTCTGTTGCGGTCAATTGACTGGACACGACCCGGCACGCGGGGTGACCGTCGAAGGCGGTGCTGGTAAATAGGGACGGGGGTCCATTCATGATCAACGGGCGGTCACGGTCCTCCCCGGGAGCCGGCGCGGGCGTGGGGACGCTCGCCGCCGCTCCCCCGCGGGAGGACGGGCGCGAGGCCGTGCGGGAGGACGCGCGGCCCGATCCGCCGGCCGCGCCGGAGACGGCCGGCGAGCACGCCCTGTGGAAGCGGCGGCTGCGGCACGACATCCGGCACGAGCTCGGCACGATCATCATGCTGGCGTCGGCGGTCGTCGTCGCCGAGGACGTCGGCGACGGCAGCCGCGCGCGGATCGAGCAGCTGCTCGGCGAGACCCGGTGGCTCGACCACCTGCTCCGCCGGCTCGACGAGGACGACGACGACCAGCCCATGCCGAGCCCGGAGCGGATCCGGGTGGACGAGCTGACCGCCGAGGTCGTGACCGGCATGCGGCTCGCCACCCCGCACGAGGTCTGCTTCGGCGGCGGCGAGGCGTGGGCGCACATGGACCCCGTCGCGCTGTGGCGGGCCGTCCGCAACGTCCTCGACAACGCCTGCCGCGTCGCCGAGGGCCGCGTCAACGTCCGGGTCGAGGCCGACCAGGGCTGGGTCGTCATCCAGGTCGACGACGACGGCCCCGGGTTCGGCGCGGGCCCGGGCACCGGCGGGGGGCGGCGCGGGCTGGCCTCGCTCGGCCTCGGCATCGTCCACGACCTCATCTCCGGCTACGGCGGCAGCCTGGAGATCCGCACCTGCGAGATGGGCGGGGCGCGGGTGCGCATGCTGCTGCCGTCGGCCCCGCCGCTCGGCGACCCGGCGCCGCCGCACGACCCGGCGCAGCACGCCGACGACTGGCGGCCGCACCCATGAGAGTGATCATCTGCGACGACCACGCCGTCTTCGCCGACTCGCTGTCGCTGGTCCTGTCGGACGCGGGGCACGTGGTGGTCGGCGTCGCCTACTCGCCCGAGGAGGCGCTGCCGGTGCTGCGCGGCCGGCAGGCCGACGTCTGCCTGATCGACCTGCAGTTCCCGTCCGGCACCGCGCTGGACTGGATGCCGCGGCTGCGCGCCGCCGCCCCGCAGACGCAGTTCGTGGTGCTGACCGGGTTCCTGGAGCGGCACGTCCTGGAGGAGGGCGTCGCCGCGGGCGTGCGCGGGTTCGCGCACAAGGGCCAGCAGGCCGGCGACATCCTCGCCGTGCTGCGCCGGGTCGCGGACGGGGAGGTCGTCGTGGACCAGGCCGCCCGCGCCGACGCCGTCCGGCCGCGCAGCCAGGCGCAGCGGGTGGCGCGGTTCCTCACCCCGCGCGAGCGGGAGGTCCTGACGCGGCTCGCGCGCGGCGAGTCCACCCAGGCGCTGGCCAAGGCGATGGGCGTCACCCGCAGCACCGCGCGCAGCCACGTGCAGAGCGTGCTGAGCAAGCTGGGCGTGCACTCGCAGCGGGAGGCGGTGATCGAGGCGGCCCGGCACGGGCTGGTCAGCGTCGAGACGGGTGAGTGGCTGGCGGGCTGACACATGGCGGGGGACGGCCGAATCCGGACACACGGGGTTCGGCCGGGACGCGTTAGCGTCCACCTGGGAGGGAGGGGTTCCCATGCCTCGACGGGGAGGCGCGCTGCCCGTCTCGGACGCGGCGGTCCTCGGCTGCGCGGACGCCTTCGCGCGCGGCGTCCCGCACGACCGGCTCGACCGGCTGCGCTCGCGGACGCCGGTCGTCTGGCAGGACGCGGGCGCGGCGGAGCGGCCGGGCGCCTGGGCGGTGCTGCGGTACGCCGACGTCCAGCACGCCCTCATGCGCCCGCAACTGTTCCCGCCGGAGGACGACGGTGTCCTGCACGGCCCCCGGACGGAACCGCCCGACGGCACCGGGCGATCCGGCGGCATGAGCGGGCGCGGTGGCCGGCCGGCGGGACGCCCCGATCCCGACGCGATCCCCGACGCGATCCCCGACGACGAGCCGGGCCGCGCGCCGATCGACATGGACCCGCCCATGGCCGCGATGCTGGACCGGATCCCGCCCGGCGACGCGGTGGACTTCGTCCGGCAGGTCGCGCACGACCTGCCGGAGACGCTGCGCAACACCCTCGCGGGCGGCCTGCACGCCCTGCTGCGCCATCCGGACCAGTACGCCCGGCTCCGCGCGGACCGCGGCGACGAGCGGCTGATCGACAGCGCCGTCGAGGAGATGCTGCGCTGGTGGACGCCGGTGCTGCAGGTGCGGCGGCGGGTCCGGCGCGCGACGGAGGTCGGCGGGGTGCCGCTGCTGCCCGGCGAGCGGGTGGCGCTGTGGCTGGTGTCGGCCAACCACGACGAGGACGTCTTCCCCGACCCCGGCCGGTTCGTGCCCGGCCGCTTCGCGGAGGGGGCGCGGCCGCACCTGTGCTTCGGCACCGGCCGGCGCGCCTGCCTGGGCGCGCGCCTGGCCCGGGCGCACCTGCGGGCGTTCCTGGTCGCGCTGCTGGAGCGGCCGGCGCTCGCGCAACCGGCCGGGGAACCGGTAATGTCGCGGTCCAGTGCCCGTCACGGTTTCGAGCGGCTGCCGATCCGCTGGAACGGCTGAGGGCGGGCCCGAGCGCACTGTGCGCCATCTCACCGGATCGCGGCGTCGTACCGCCGCCTCCTCAGCGTCCCCCGAACCGGCCCCGGACCGCCGACCAGCGGTTCCGCGCCGCGCCGGCGGCCGCACCGGAACGGTCCACCGGCGAGGGGCCGTTCGCTGAACTTCGATCGGGACTCCGCCGTATCCCGGCAGAGTCGCCTGTCGCGCGCCCGCATCCCGGGCGCGGCACCAGAGGGGGCTGGTTGTGGGACTGACGAGTTCGGGGCTGCTCGCCGTGCTGTCGCTGCTCACGGCGGCGTGCCTGGCGTGCACCGTGTGGCTGTGGCCGCGCGCCGCTGGGGGCGGCGCCCGCGCCGTCGCGAGCCGGGCGGCGCTGCTGGCCGGCTGCCAGGTCGCCGTCCTGCTGACGCTGCTGGCGTCGGTGAACACCTACTACCTCTTCTACGGCTCGTGGCGCGACCTGCTGAGCGCGGCGGGCGGGAAGGCGACGCAGGCGCAGCACCCGCCGCCCGGCGGCGCCGGGGCGGTGGCCGCGAGCCAGGCGGTCCGGAAGGTGCGGACCGACCTCGACCCGGGCGGCAAGGGCGGCCACGTGGCCGCGCGCGACGGCCAGGTCGAGCACCTCGACATCCGCGGGATCCGCACCGGGATCTCCGCCGAGGCGTACGTCTACCTCCCGCCGCAGTACTTCCAGCCCGCCTACGCGGCGCGCCGCTTCCCCGTCGTGCTGCTCATCGCCGGCTACCCCGCCGCCGACCGGATGGTGTGGATCGACAAGGGGCACATCCCCGAGGACGCCGCGAAGGCCCTCGCCGCCGGCCGGATCCAGCCGATGATCTACGTGATGATGCGGCCGACCGTGGAGGAGGGCTGGGACACCGAGTGCGCCGACGTGCCCGGCGGCCCCCAGGTCGAGACGTTCTTCGCGCAGGACGTCCCCGAGGCGGTCTCGGGGGCGTACCGGACCGCGCGCACCCGCACCGGCTGGGGCCTCGCCGGATACTCGACCGGCGGGTTCTGCGCCGCCAAGCTCCTGCTGCTGCACTCCGACCGGTTCTCCGCCGCCGCGAGCATGGCCGGGCACTTCGACGCGCTGCTCGACCGCACCACCCGCGAGCTCTACGGCGGCAGCAAGCAGATCCGGCGGAGCAGCGACCTCGTCTGGCGGCTGCGGAACCTGCCGCAGCCGCCGGTGTCGGTGCTGGTGGCGTCCGCGGACGTCGGCGAGAAGACGTACCCGTCGGCGCAGCGGTTCATGAAGGCGGCGCGGCCGCCGCTGGTCGTGGACAAGCTGCTGCTGCCGACCGGCGGCCACAACTTCAAGACCTTCCGCAAGTACATCCCGCCGTCGATCGCGTGGCTGAGCGCGCACCTCAAGGGGGAATGATGCAGCCGGTCAGTGCGGCGTTCCTCGTCCTTGTGTGCGCGCCCGCAGCGGCGTGCGTCGTCGCCGCGGTGGTGCTGTGGCCGCGGTTCGCCGGGCGCGGCGTCCGCCCGGTGGCGGCCCGGACGGGGCTGCTGCTGGGCTCGCAGGCGCTGCTGACCGCCGCGGTCGTGCTGCTGGTCAACCGGTACTTCGTGTTCTACGCGACGTGGGACGACCTGCTCGGCGGCACCACCACGAGCGCGACGGTGAAGCAGGTGCAGCCGAGCCGGGGCGCCGAGGCGGCGCCCGCCGGGCTGGCGCACCGGGAGACGACGGAGCTCGGGCCGAAGCGGCGCGGGCACCAGCGCGACCCGGCCGAGGACGGGCGGGTCGACCGGCTGGACGTCGAGGGCGCGCGCAGCGGCCTCGGCGCGCAGGCGTACGTCTACCTCCCGCCCGAGTACTTCCAGCCCCGGTACGCGAACCGGCGACTGCCGGTCGTCATCGCCGTCTCCGACGACGGGTCCGGGTCCGACACCGGGACGGCGTGGCTGCGGCAGGCGAGGCTGCCCGACGCGGCCGTCGCCGCGATCCGGGCGGGCCGCGCCCAGCCGGTGATCTACGCGGCGGTCGGGGCGGTGCGCCGGTTCGCGCCCGTCCGGACGCCGTCCGCGAGCCCCGTGCACGGCGGTCCGGGCAAGCCGGGCGGGCCGGAGGAGCCCGGCGGGCCGCAGGGGCCGTCCGGGCCGGGCGCGCCGGTCGGGTCGCACGGGCCCGTCGACGGGGCGCCGGAGGCGGCATCGCGCCCCGTCCGCCCGGCCGGGTGCCTGGACCTCCCGGGCGTCCCGGGCGGGCAGGCCGAGACCTTCCTCGCCCAGGACCTGCCGCTCGCGTTGTCCGGCACCTACCGGCTGCCGGAGACGCGCGCGGGCTGGGGCGTCGCGGGGATCGGGACGGGCGGCCAGTGCGCCGCGCGGCTCGCCATGCTGCACTCCGACCGGTTCACCGCCGCCGCGTCGCTGAACGGCCGGTTCGGGCCGCCCGCCGACGGCTCCGGCACGGACGCCCGGACGGTCGTCAAGCTCAAGCCCGGGGCGGGGAAGGCGCCGCGCGGCGGGACGAAGGCCGCGCCGGAGCCGGACGACCCCTACGGCGGCAGCGGTCCCTACCGGCTCGACCAGGACCTGACGTGGCGGCTCCAGCACCTCCCGCCGCCGCCCGTCTCGGTGCTGGCCGCCGCCCGGGCGACCGGGCCCGACGCCGAGGCGGCCGAGCGGTTCGCGGCGCTGGCGAGGCCGCCGATGCACGCGGACAAGGTTCTCGTGCCCGGTGACCCGGCGACGCTGAAGCAGTGGCGCGACCACCTGCCGGCCGTGCTGGAGTGGCTCAGCGCCCATCTCAGAGCCGAATGACCGGTACGCCGCGGTCCTCCCCGGGCCGGTCCCCTACCTCCCGAGGAGTAGGCCCGCTGCCTCCTCCCGGCCGACGTGCCGCCGCGCGCCGATGACCTAACGTGCAGGAATGAGCACTTCGCCGCCGCAGGGGGCGGTCCGGGCGCACTGGCCGCGGCCGTCCACGTGGCCCGTGTGGGTCGTCCCGCTGCTCGTGCTGGTCGTCGAGTTCTTCGGGACGATGGCGGCGCAGCACGGCGCGTCCCGGGACCGGACGCCGAACAGCGGCGACGGCTGGGGGCACGGGCACGGCTGGGGCGACAGCTCGCCCGGCTACGGCACCACGCACCTCGACGCGCTCGGCTTCGCGATCGTCCTCGCGGGCCCGGCTCTGCTGCTGCTGCGCCGCCGGTACCCGGTGCCCGTGCTCGCGGCGACCGGCCTGCTCACCGGCCTGTACTTCCTGCGCGCCTACCCGTACGGGCCGGCGTTCGCGGCCGTCGGCGTCGCGATGCTCGGCGCGATCGTCGCCGGGCACCGGCTCGTCACCTGGGCCGGGACGGCGGTCTCGGTGGCGCTGTACTTCGGGATCACCGCGCTGATCGGGGTCCCGTTCGTGGAGCGCGGCATGCCCGGCCGCGCGTTCCCGGTGGAGGAGCCGAGCGTCGGCGGGGTCAGCGTGGTCGTCGGCTGGTCGCTCGCGGTGCTGGTGACCGCCGAGCTCGTCCGGATGACCGGGCAGCGGGCCGCCGAGCGGGCCCGCACGCGGGCCGAGGAGGAGCGCCGGCAGGCCAGCGAGGAGCGGCTGCGGATGGCGCGCGAGCTGCACGACGTGCTGGCGCACAACATCTCGATGATCAACGTGCAGGCGGGGGTGGCGCTGCACCTGATGGACGGCGACCCCGAGCAGGCCCGCACCGCGCTCGCCGCGATCAAGGAGGCGAGCAAGGAGGCGCTGACCGAGATGCGGTCGGTGATCGGGGCGCTGCGGGCGCAGGGCGAGACCGCGCCGCGCTCCCCCACCGCCGGGCTCGGCCGGCTGGACGACCTGCTCGCCCGCGCGCGCTCCGCCGGGCTCGCGGTGGACGCCGAGATCACCGGGGAGCGCCGCCCGCTGCCCGCGGGGGCCGACCTCGCCGCGTTCCGGATCGTCCAGGAGTCGCTGACCAACGTGACCCGGCACGCCGGTCCGGGCCCGGTGACGGTCACGGTCCGCATCGCCTACCGTGAGCGGGAGATCGAGGTGCGGGTCGAGGACGACGGGCGGGGCGTCTCCCTGCTGGACGACCATCCGGGCGGCAGCGGCATCCGCGGCATGCGGGAGCGGGCCGCCGCGCTCGGCGGGACGTTCGACGCCGGGCCGCGGGCGGGCGGCGGGTTCGCCGTCCGGGCGGCGCTGCCGCTCACCGGCGAGCCGGAGGACGCGGCGGACGGCGACGGCGCCACCGGCGCCGGTGAGGGGACTCCCGCGGAGAGGGGCGGTCGATGATCAAGGTGCTGCTCGCCGACGACCAGGTGCTGGTCCGGGCGGGGTTCCGGGCGCTGCTGGACGCCCAGGACGACATCGAGGTGGCCGGCGAGGCGAGCGACGGCGAGGAGGCCGTCGCGCAGGCGCGCCGGCTGCGCCCGGACGTGATCCTGATGGACATCCGGATGCCGGGCCTGGACGGCCTCGCCGCGACCCGCCGGATCGCCTCCGACGACCGGCTCGGCGACGTCAAGATCGTGATCTTGACCACGTTCGAGCTGGACGAGTACGTCTTCGAGGCCCTGCGCGGCGGCGCCAGCGGGTTCCTGGTCAAGGACACCGAGCCGGTCGAGCTGATCCACGCGGTGCGGGCGGTCGCGGCCGGGGACGCGCTGCTGTCGCCGGGCGTGACCCGGCGGCTGATCGCCGAGTTCGCGGCGCGGGCGAAGGAGCCGGCGCCGTCGCCGCGGCTGAACGCGCTCACCGACCGGGAGCGCGAGGTGATGGCGCTGGTCGGCGAGGGCCTGTCGAACGAGGAGATCGCGGCCCGCCTGGTGGTGAGCCCGGCGACGGCGAAGACGCACGTCAGCCGCACGATGGTGAAGCTCGGCGCGCGGGACCGGGCGCAGCTCGTCGTGTTCGCCTATGAGTCGGGACTGGTCAAGCCGGGCTGGCTGCCCTAGAAAGGGGGACGGGCGGGCGCGCCCGGTGTCCCCCCGGCACGGGCCCCTGCCCTGGAAATTCGCACTCTGTCGCGATTCACTGTTCGCGTCCGTGGTGACATGACAAGGTGGAACGCACAGGCCGTCACCGAAGAAGGAGTCCGGTGCCGCACGACATGAGGATCCTCGCCGTCGACGACCGCGAGGAGAACCTCACCGCCCTGGCGGCGGTGCTCGACGCGCTTCCGGTCGAGGTGGTGCCCGCCTCGTCCGGGCAGGCGGCCCTCAAGGAGCTGCTGGGCGACGACTTCGCGCTGATCCTGCTGGACGTGGTGATGCCGGGGATGGACGGTTTCGAGACCGCCCAGCACATCAAGTCCCGGCCGCGCACCCGGGACATCCCGATCATCTTCCTGACCGCGGCGGGCGGCGAGAGCGAGCAGGCGTACCGCGGCTACGCGGCGGGCGCGGTCGACTTCCTGACCAAGCCGTTCGACCCGTGGCTGCTGCGCGCCAAGGTGTCGGTCTTCCTCGACCTGCACCGCAGCAACCTGGAGCTGCGGCGGCAGGCGGCGCTGCTGCGCCGCACCCTCGCCGAGCACGGCGCCGGGACGGACGAGGCGCCGGAGGGCGGCTGCGGCGGGCTGCTGGAGGCGCTGGACGAGCGGGTCTCCCGCGTCGAGGAGGCGCTGGCCCGGATGCGGTCCGGGGAGGCCGCCGACGACCTCGACGCGAGCGTCGCCGATCTGCGGCTCGCCCTCGACGCCTTCTCCGCCGGGAGCTGACCCCCCCGTCCCTCACCGCGGCCCGGCGCGTCCCTCACCGCGGCCCCGGCGCGTTCCTCGCTGAGGGCCGACCCGGCGCGTCCCCACCGGGGCCGCCCCTCGCCCGAGGCTCCGCAAACCCTTGCTGTGCCGGGGTTTCGGACGCCCGTCAGTGACTACTTACAGTAGTGGATTACGGCCCGTCCCGAACCGGGGGGCGAGCGGCGACTGTGATCATTCCCGCAGGTCACCTGCCCGGATTCTTTACCTTTGAGTTCTCTGTACGGGTTTGCCGCAAGTAAGTACTTGAGGGTAACTTGCACTCACCGTCACGCACGTGACCCGCATCACCGGGCGCCTCCCGCCCGTACCCCCGACCCCCCAGGAGTCCCCCTATGACCGACCCCGCCGGCCCCACCGACGCCGCCGACGCCGGCCTCGGCCGCGTCCGCTGGAAGCGTTTCGCCGCCATCGCCGCCCCCGCCGCGATCGGCGCGGGCGCCCTGGTCTTCATGACCGCGCAGGGCGCCATCGCCTCCTCGTTCGCCGTCTCCGGCAGCAGCTTCAAGGTCAGCGCCGACTCCCTCACCGGCACGGGCTTCGTCCAGTACGGCGACGTCGACGCGAGCAAGGACGGCACGAAGCACCCGGTGCAGGTCTCCGGGATCAAGAACGCGACGATCACCAACATGTGCCAGTCGGTCAAGGTCGGGCCGTTCACGCTGCGGCTCACCGCGGGCGACAAGGGCACCCCGGTCCAGGCGTCCGACCTCGTGCTGGACGTCGAGCAGCTGAACGCCGACGCGGAGTTCTCCAACATCGAGATCGGCCGGGACGCCAGCACGCTCGACAAGGGCCCGAACGGGGCGAAGGGCACGGCCGGGATGTTCGGCCAGCAGGCCGACTCCCTCAAGCTCACCGGCGTCAAGCAGGTCGCGTGGGCGACCACCGCCGGCACCTTCAAGCTGAGCGGCCTCAGCATGAAGCTCGGCAAGGAATGCTTCTGAGGCCATGACGGACACGACACCCCACGGGTTCCGCCGCTGGCGGCGCACGCGCCCCTTCTGGGGCGGCGCGTTCGCCGTCCTCGGCGGCGCGGAGCTCATCGCGATCCCCCTCGCCCCGATGCCGCTGGTCGTGCACCAGGGCATCGCCGGCGTGGCGAGCTGGCTGATCGGCGCGCTGCTGATCGCCGCCGGCGCGCTGATGTGGTTCCAGCCCGCGCAGCGCGGCTTCTTCGGCATCCTCGCCGTGCTGCTGTCGCTGGCGTCGTTCCTCACCTCCAACTTCGGCGGGTTCCTCGTCGGGATGCTGCTCGGCCTGCTGGGCGGGGCGCTCGGCTTCGCCTGGGCGCCCGCGCGGCCCCGCGGACCGGACGATCCGGGCGGCCCCGAGGCCCCCGCGCGGCCCCGCGCCGGCGGGCACGGGGCCGGCGCGCACGCGGCGCCGCGCGGCGGGCGGTTCACCGCCCTCGCGCTGCCGCTGGCGCTGCCCGGCGCGCTG
>NZ_JBEYYT010000097.1:0-26623 GCF_040645715.1 Spirillospora sp. NPDC046719
CCGCCTCAACCACCCGTAGCGGGCGGGCGGCTCAGCAGCCGCACCGGACGGACGACGAGGAGACGAGCGTCGCGTCCGCCGCTTCGGAAGGCGGCGCGCCGGGCGCCGGCGCGTCCGCGTCCGCCGGGGCGGGGGGATGGGCGACGATGCCGCCGCGGTAGGGGTGGACGAAGCGGGGGGAGTGCCCGTTCAGCCCGTGGACGACGGCGTGGACGCTCAGGGCGGTGATGTCGCAGACCTCCCCGATGGAGAACAGCGACCTCGTCTCGCTGATCACGGCGCTGTCGCCCGCGCGCAGGACGACGTGCAGGCGCGGGGCGATGGCCAGGGCCGCGATGGCGACCTCGACGTTGTCGAGGTCGTCGGCGCCCATCGCGGCGAGCGCGCGGGCCCGTTCGAGGCCGAGCCCGGCGAGCACCTCGCGGTCCTGCGCGTGGGCGATCAGGACGGGGATGCCGGCGGACCTGGCGAGCCGGAGGTTGGCGGCCCGCGGGTCGCGCTCCACGGCGATCACCGGGATGCCCAGCTTCCTGAGCGCCATGCACAGGCGCAGGCTGACCTGCCCGAGTCCCACCACCACGACGTGGTCCCGGCTCGGGCGGATCCGCGGGCCGACGATGTCGATGCTCCGCGCCGACAGGAAGCGGTTGACGATCCCGGCGGTGAACAGCGCGGTGTAGACGACGCCGAGCAGCATGTTGACGCTGGCCGCGGCGAGGTACCAGCCGGGCGCGTGCCCGGTCTCGCCCGGCCCGACCGTGGCGACGATCCGGGTCGCCGTGTAGAAGGCGGTGAGCGGTTCGGCGTGCAGCGCGAGGGTCGCCAGCAGCCATTCCACCAGCAGGGTGAAGGCCAGCCCGCCGAGCCCGGTCAGCAGGAGGCGGCTCGTGCGGTCGTGCGGGCGGATCTGTCCCGCGAGCGTCCTGGCGAGGTTGCGGACGCGGTGCCGCGGGCGCCAGTCCCGGGTGGCGAGCCCGTCGGGCGTGCCGCTGATGACGCGGGGCGGGGAGGACGCGGTGTCGACGGCGAGGACGGGGTCGCCCATGCAGGCGCCGATGATGGCCGGCACCGCGATGTCGGCGGGGGAGGTGATCTGGCAGTTGGGCATGGTCGTCAGCAGCTGGTCGGCGATGGTGCGGTCGAACAGCAGGACCACCAGGCGGATCCCGGGCCGCAGGTACTCGGCCAGCAGCGCGTACCGCAGCGCGATCACGTCGCCGCGCACCAGCAGCGCCACCGCGTCCACGTCGTCGGTCAGCGCGCTCTGGAGCCGCTGGTCGTCGGGCTGGGGCAGGTGGAGGGCGCGCGTCCCCTGCCGTGTCAGTGCGCCGCAGGTGCGGCGGGCTATCTCGGTGTCCCCTACCACGAGCACGCGCTGTTGACGGCTCACGTTCCTCCGCTCACTCGAAGCCGATGTCCCGGCCGGGCATGCCGACGAGGGCGCCCGGGACGTCTCGTGATGACAGTCCCGGACACCCTCGCGATCGCACTGCGGTGAGGAACGACGGCTGGTCGGGGGCCGGTGGGCGCCGGCTCGGGCGCGGCGCCCCGGTTGGTTCACCGGTAGCGGGCGAACTCCCAGGGGTCGTGCGCCGAGAACACCTCGACGCCGCTGCCGGGGTCGAGGACCAGTTCGCGCAGCCGCGCCACACCGGCGAGCCGCTGCTCCCGGTCGACCTCTCCGCTCGCCTGGACGAGGTCCATCAGCGGATGCCCGACGGGGTCGGGCCGGTCGACCTCGCCGTGGTACATGTACGCGTCGCCCGCGTGCAGCAGCCAGCGGTCCCCGTCCCGCACCGCGACCCCGGCGTGGCCGGGCGTGTGCCCGTGCAACGGGATCAGCAGGACGTCCTCGGCGACGCCGTCGAGCGGCCGCACGCCGTCGAACCCGTTCCAGTGCTCGCCGGGCCCGCTGTCGTAGGTCACCCACTTCGGGCCGTGCGCGAGCTGCGCCGGGGTCTTGCCGCCGTCCGCCCGCTCCGCCTCGAACAGGTGCACCGCCGCGTCGGGGAAGTCGCTCAGCCCGCCCGCGTGGTCGCGGTGCAGGTGCGTCACCACGATGTGCCGGACGTCCGAGGGGGACAGGCCGAGCGCCTCGATCTGCGCCGCGGCCGTCGTCGCGGGGTCGAGCGCCGGCCGGGTCATCTCCACCCAGTCGTCCAGCAGCCGCCCGGACGGGTCCGCGATGTCGCCGGTGCCGATGCCCGCGTCGACCAGGACGAGCCCGGACGCGTCCGTCTCCACGACGAGGACGTGGCTGACGCCGTGGGCGGGTCTCAGCGGGCTGTCCGGCCCGTCGGCGGGCTCGATCTCCCGCATCCGGGCACAGTCAAGATGATGCACGCGCATGACGAAACGCCTCCCTGTATGCGCTGACCCGCGGCGGCTCGCCGCGGGTCAGCGAGTGGTGGTCTGCTCGACGAGGTCGGCGAGGTGGGCGGTGACCGTGTCGATGACGGTCGTGTCCTTCTGGACGCGGGCGAGCATGATGGCGCCCTGCAGCGAGGACAGGACCGTCGCGGCGAGCGGCTCGGCGCGGTCGTCGGGGACGCCCCAGCCGCGCAGCGCCAGCGCGATGCCCTGCCGCCACTCCCCGTAGACGGTGTCGCACGCCGCGCGGATCGGCTCGCTCTCCGCGGCGGAGTCCAGGGCCACGGTCGCGACCGGGCACCCCTTCGCGAAGTCCGAGTCGAGGAGGTTGCGGGCGAAGTACCCGCCCATCGCCGCCAGGCCGGACCGCGCGTCCCCGGCGGCGAGGACCGCCTCCGCGAGGGAGTCGCCGACCTCCCGGCCCGCCAGCGCCACCGACTCCGACGCCAGCTGCTCCTTGCCCTCCGGGAAGTGGAAGTACAGCGATCCCTTCGGCGCGCGGCTCTCGGCCAGCACCTGGTTCAGCCCGGTGCCGTGGTAGCCCTGCCGCTGGAACAGCTCCGCCGCCGTCCGCAGGACCCGTTCTCTCGTCTCGCCCCGTGGTGCCATGCCGCCACTCTAGACCGACCGGTCTAACGATTCAATAGACCGGTCGCCCTATTTTAGGAGCGCCCGAGAGTTCGGAGCGGTTTACGAGGCGTACCGCTCGATGGCGGCGATGAAGATCTCCTCCGCCAGGTCGTACACCTCTTCGACGCCCTCGGGGTCGCCGGTGAACCGGCCGTTCGCCTCCGAGGCGGCCAGTCCCATGCCGACCGTGTCGAGCAGCCGCTGCAGCGGGCGGACGACGTCCTCCGGCACCCCGGCGTCGCGCAGCATCGCCTGGATCGCGTTGCGCGGGCGGCGCGACTCCTCGGTGACGGTCGGGCGGGTGAGCAGCAGCATGAACAGGTCGGGGTGCCGGCGCGCGATCGCGCGGATGCCGGACCCGAACGCGCGCAGCCGGTCCCGCCAGGGGAGCGCCGGGTCGTCGTCCGGCATGTCGCGCAGCAGGCGCTCGACGAGCCCGTCCAGCAGCCCCTGCTTGTCGCCGACGTAGCGGTACAGGGCCATCGGGGTCACGCCGAGCCGGTCGGCGACGGCGCGCATGCTCACCGCGTCGAGGCCGCGCTCCTCGGCGAGGTCGACGGTCGCGTCGAGCACCTCGTCCCTGGTGAGGCCGCGGGTGCCGCGCCCGCGCTGGGCCGGGGTCTTCACGGATCGCAGTCTAGCCCTTAATATACGCCGTATATCTACGCTGTATATTAAGGAGGCGCCATGCGCGTCGCGCACCGTCCGGCGTGGACCACGGCCGTCGCCTCGGCGGCCGGCTACCTGCTCGTCCTCGACCTCGTCGGGGTCAACGTCGCGCTGCCCGACCTGCGGCGGCGCCTGGACGCGGGGCTCAGCGGGGTGCAGTGGGCCATCGACGCCTACGCCATCGCGCTCGCCGTCCTGCTGCTGCCCGCCGGGGCGCTGGCGGACCGGCTCGGGCGCCGCCGGACGTTCCTGGCCGGCCTCGCCGCGTTCACGGCCGCGTCCCTGGCCTGCGCGCTCGCGCCGACCGCGGGCGCGCTGGCCGCGCTGCGGGCCGTCCAGGGCTGCGGCGCGGCCGTGCTGTACGGGACGGCGACGCCGCTGCTGGCCGCCGCCTACCCGGCGGGCCGCGCCCGCAACCGGGCGCTCGGCGTGTTCGCCGCCGCGTCCGGCGCCGCGATCGCCACCGGCCCGCTCGCCGGCGGCGTCCTCACCGGGCTGTTCGGCTGGCGGGCGATCTTCCTGCTGAACGTGCCGGTCGGGCTGGCGGCGCTCGCCGTCGCCCTGCCGGCCGTCCGCGAGTCCCGCGACCCCCGGCCCCGCCCGTTCGACGCGGTGGCGGCGGCCTGCCTCACCATCGCGCTCGGCGGCCCGATGTGGGCGCTGATCGAGGCGCCCCGCCTCGGCTGGGCCGCCCCCGGCGTGCTGCTCCCGCTGGCGGCGGCCGCCGTGGGGGCCGCCGTGCTCGCGGTGCGCCGCGTCCCCGAGCCGATGATCGACCTGTCGCTGCTGCGCGACCGGCTCTACGCGGCCAACGCGGCGGCCGCGTTCGCCTACCACGCGGCCGGAGCCGCCGCCCTCGGCTACTTCTCGCTCTACGCGCAGGGCGAGATGAGCACCTCGCCGGCGCGGGCCGGGACGTGGTTCCTCACCTACAGCCTCCCCGCCCTCGCGACGCCGCTGCTGCTCGCCCGCGTCTCGCACCGGTTCCCGCCGGCCGTCCTCGTCGCGCTCGGCCCGCTGCTGATCGCGGTGTCCTCGCTGCTGCTCCTGGCCGCCTACCCGGCCCGCTCGTGGCCGGCGCTGGTGCCCGGGTTCGTCGTGGGCGGCCTCGGCGGGATCGGGAACCTGGTCTCCAGCCAGGTCGCGCTCGCGGCGGCGCCGCCCGGACGCGCGGGCGTCGCGGGCGGCATCACCAGCGCCGCCAAGCAGGCCGGGATCGCCGCGGGCGTCGCCGTGCTCGGCGTCCCGTACCGGCTGGGCGGGCTGGGCGCGATGCTCGTCACCGCGGCGTGCATCGCCGTCCTCGGCGCCCTGCCCGCGCTGCGGCTGGCGCTCCGCCTACGCGCGCGGGGCGGCGAGGTGGGCGGCGAGCGCGCCGAGCGCTCCGGCGATCTGGTCGCGTAGGGCGTCGGCGTGGACGAGGCCGTCCGCGCCCACGTCCGGGCGCGTGACCGGGACGCGGGCGCAGGCGGCCTCGACGATCTCGGCGCTCGCGTAGCCGAGCACCTTGCGCAGCGACGCGTGCGCGTCCTCGCCCCCGGCCGGGGCGGCGGGCGACGCGACGTTCATCCACGCGACCGGCCTGCCGTACATCTCGCCGCCGCCGATCGTCCAGTCCAGCAGGTTCTTGAACGAGCCGGGCAGCGCGCCCGCGTACTCGGGCGTGCACAGCAGCAGGGCGTCCGCCGCGCCGATCGCGGCGCGCAGGCCCGCCACGGCCGGGTGCAGCGGCTCCCGGTCGTCGTCGGGGTTGAAGTGCGGGAGATCGCCCATTCCGGTGTAGATCGTGCCGTCCAGCGCGGGCGGGGCCACGGCCAGGGCGGTGCGCAGCGCCGCCTCGTTCGTCGAGCCCTTGCGCAGGCTCCCGCAGATCATCAGCACCCGGAACGTCGCCATGATCCCAAACTAGCCGGACCCGCGCCCCGTCGCGTTCAGCGGTAGAAGTCGTCGGAGTCGCGGGCGGTCCGCTCGGCCGCGGCGGCGGCGGACGCGGCGGCGCGGCGCAGCTGGTGCCCCGCCTGCTGGACGACCCGGACCGGCCGCTCCGGCAGGTGCCGGGTCGCGCCCCGGTGCCGCCGCCAGTGCTCCCGGGCGCGGGCGCGGTGCTCGACGCGCAGGTTCTCGATCAGCCGGTCGATGTCCATGGACACCTCGCCGTACAGCGGCCACAGGTCGCCCGCCGCGGCCCGCTCGTGCAGGCTGCGGGTGAGCCGGGAGCGCCGCTCGCGGGCGATGTCCACCCGCACCTCCAGCTCGTTCTCCGCCAGGTACGGCCGGGCGTCGGTGGCCAGGTCCGAGCGGGCCAGCCGGCCGTAGGCGGCGACGCTCGCGGCGATCCCCGCCAGCGCGTCGCCGAGCTGGCGGCGCAGCGTCGGATCGGTGAGCAGCCGGCCGCGCGGGCCGAGCCGCTCGTCGTCGGCCAGCGACCGGGTCAGCCCGCGCAGCGACAGCGTGAAGTGCTCCATCGTCTCGACGGCGTTGCGCAGCGCGACGCCCGCGTCCACCAGCCGCCGCGCCTGGGTGCGGGGGTTGAGCCGGACGCTCTCCTCCGCGTCCCGCAGGTCCTGGTCGGTGCGGCCGATGTCGCGGGCGAACCGCTCCGCCTCCTCCTGCCACCGGGCCGCCTCGCCCTCGGTGCGGTCGCCCTGCAGCCCGTCGGCGATGTCCTGGATCAGCTCGCGGAGCTGCTCGGCGACGTCCTGGACGGCCTCCTCCGCGGGCCGCACCCGCACCGAGGGCACCAGGAACGTGGCGACCAGCCCGGTGGCGGCGCCGACCAGCGTCTCCAGGATCCGGTCGGTCGCGCCGGGCCAGTTGGACGCGCCCAGCGCGAAGATCAGCATCGCGCTGATCGGCACCTCGAGCAACTGGTCGCCGAGCCGCAGCACCTGCCCGATGACCAGCGCCGCGAGGATCGACAGGCCGAGGCTCCACCAGGAGAACCCCACCCCGTGGGCGAACAGGACGGCGATCATCACCCCGGAGGTGACCGCGCCCACCCGCAGCAGGCTGTGCTTGATCGTCTCGTAGACGGAGTGCTGGACGACCAGCAGCGCGGTCAGCGGCGCGAGCAGCGGCGGCTGGCCGGTGCTCGGCAGCACGAATTGGGCGATCAGGAACGCGGCGACGGCGGTGAGCGTCAACCGCGCGATCCGGTACACCGACGACGGGGCTTCGGTCGCCACCTGGATCGGCGAGCGGACGGCGCGGCCGGACCGGTCGCGGAGACCGGGGCGGTCGAGGAAGCCGGGACGGCGGAAAACGAAAGGCATCTGTGCACACGTGGGTAGGGATCAGCGGTACGTGGGTCGGCATGCCCTTTCGGGCACTCGATACTCAAGAGGACGCCGATCCGCTTCCTTCCCGGTGCAGGGCAAAGTCCCGGCAAACCCGCGATCGGGCGTGACGAAGCGCTCCGGCGCCGGCCGCCTCGACCGCCGGCGCCGCGCCGCGATCAGCCTCGGCGGCGGGCGCGGAACGCCGCGACGTTCGTCCGGTTCGCGCACGACTCCGAGCAGAACCGGCGCCGCCCCGCCCGCGACGTGTCGGCGTACACGCGGTCGCAGCCCTCGGCGTCGCAGACGCCCGTCCGGTCGATGCCGTGCTCGACGACCAGCTCCGCGAGGTGCATCAGCGTCGTCGCGCGGAACCGGTCCGGCAGCCGGGACGAGGGCGGCGCGTAGTGCATGTGCACGCCGTGCGGGTCGTGCTCGGCGAGGTGCGGGTGCAGCGGCAGCTCCAGCATCAGCCCGTTCAGCAGCCGCATCGCCTCGTCGAGGTCGGCGGCGTCGAAGAACCGGCGCAGCGTCCGCCCCCACCGGCGGAACTCCCCGGCGTCGGCCGGGTCGAACTCGTGCCAGAAGAACCCGTTCACGCGCAGCACCTCGCGCAGCGCGTCCACGGAGTCGTCGCCGTCGGCGCTGGTCACGGCGTTGACCAGGGCGACGGCCGCCGCCACCCCGTGGCTCTTGTACCCGGTTATCCGCATTGCCCCGGCTCCCGCTCCCATGCCATCCTGTAAATGGCATCCTGATTTTAACCCTTACAAGCTTCCCTGAGGACGCGCCGTGGAGGACTGTCCGCGCTGTGGCTGGCCCCGCTCCGAGGTCTACGAGGTGCTGTCCCGGCACCTCACCTCCGAGGGGGTGGTGAGCTACACCCGCTGCGCCTGCGGCGAGCTGGAGGTGCGCGTCCAGCCGTTCGCGCCCGGCGCCGTCGCCGGCACCGCCGACCCGCCCGAGCCCGGCCGCTAGTGCCGCCAGCGGGTCGCGGCCGCGATCTCCTCCGGCGCCGCGCCGTCGAACAGCGCGACCTCGCCCCGCCGGACGGCCGCGACCGTGTCGGTCACCGCCTCGCCCAGCGCGTCCCGCAGGATCGCGTCCTGCTCGAACACCGCCACCGCCTCCGCCAGCGAGACCGGCAGCGGCCGGACCCCGCGCGCGGCGCGCTCCTCGTCGGAGAGCCCGGCCGGGTCGACCTCGACCGGGTCCGGCAGCGTCAGCCCCGCGTCCAGCCCGGCCCGCCCGGCCGCCAGCAGCGCCGCGAGCGCGAGATAGGGGTTCGCGGCCCCGTCGAAGCACTTGATCTCCAGGTTCGCCGCATGGTCGCGCTCGCCCTCCGCGCCGGTGACGAACCGGAGCGCCGCCTCCCGGTTCTCCAGCCCCCAGCACGCGAACGCCCCCGCCCAGTGCGACGGGACGAGCCGCAGGTAGCTCGCCGCCGCCGGCGCCCCGATCGCCAGCAGCGCGGGCAGCCGGTCCAGGATCCCCGCCGCGAACGCCTGGCCCGCGTCCGTCATCCCGCAAGGGCCCGCACCGCCCGCCATCGCGTTCGCCGGGCCGTCCCCGGTGTCCTCCCGCCAGAGGCTCAGGTGGACGTGCGCGCCGTTGCCGACGGAGCCCGCCACGACCTTCGGGGAGAACGAGGCGTGCATGCCGTGCTCCAGCGTCACCGCCCGGATCGTCTCCCGGACCAGGACGGCGGTGTCGGCGGCGCCGACCGGGTCCTCGGCCGCCACCGACACCTCGTACTGCCCGGCGGCGTACTCGGGGTGCAGCTGCTCGACCGAGACGCCCGTCCGGTCCAGCGCGATGAGCAGCGCCCGCAGGTAGCCGGCCAGCTCGCTGACGCGGGTCATCCCGTACGCGGGGCCGTGGCAGGCGGGCGTGAACTCGTCCGGGGTGGCCGACACCGCCCATTCGATCTCGAACGCCGCCCGGGCCGCCCAGCCGCCGGCGGCGAGCCGGTCGGTCTCGCGGCGCAGCAGCGCCCGCGCGTCGAGCGGGTGGGCGGCGCCGTCCTGCGCGTACCGGTCGGCGGGGGCGTGCGCCCAGCCCGGCAACGCCGCCAGCGGGACGAGCCGGTCCAGGTCGGGGTGCAGCCGCAGGTCGCCGACCGGGCCGCCGGCGTACCGGCCGGACACGATCGAGTCGTCCAGCAGGAACACGTCGAACACCGGCGACATCCCGACGCCCCAGGTCGCCGCGTGCTCCAGCCGCCCGACCGGGACGGTCTTGGTGCGCGTGATCCCGCTGACGTCCACCCAGGTCAGCGCGACGGCGGCGATGTCCTCCCCGGCCAGCCGCCGGGCGGCCTCGGCCGCCCGCGCGCCCCGCCGGGCGCGCTCGTGCCCGTCGAGGACGGTGTCGAAGGTCTGTTCCACGGTGCGGCTCCCGGTCATGGCGGCGGACGCGGGCCTTCCCGCAGGGCGGGTGCCCGCAGAGGCATCGTAGGAAGAACGCCCCGCGATTTCAGGGACGCCGCCGCGTTTCCGGGGACGTAGGGAGGGTGCTCGAATACCTGGAGTCGCTGCCGCTGATCGACCACCACTGCCACGGCGTGTACGAGGACGACCTCGACCGCCCGGCGTTCGAGGCGCTGCTCACCGAGGCCGGGTCGGGCGGGCCGCCCGGGACGAGCATGTTCGACACGCAGGTCGGGTTCGCGCTGCGGCGCTGGTGCGCGCCCGTCCTGGACCTGGACGCGCACGCGGAGCCGGACGCCTACCTCGCCCGCCGCGCCGAGCTGGGCGCGGCCGAGGTGAACCGCCGGTTCCTCGCCGCCGCCGGGCTGGAGGCCCTGTGCGTGGACACCGGCTACACGCCGCGCGCCCTGCTGGACCCGCCCGCCCTCGGGCGCCTGGCCGGGGCGCGGGCGCACGAGATCGTCCGGCTGGAGACGGTCGCCGAGCAGGTCCTGTCGGACGGCGTGGACCCCCACCGGTTCGCCGACGAGGTCCGCGCCCGGCTCGCCGCCCGCGCGCCGGACGCGGCGGGCGCCAAGTCGATCGCCGCGTACCGCGCCGGGCTGGAGCTGTCGGGGGTGCGGCCGTCGGACGCGGAGGTCACCGGCGCGGCCGGGATCCTGCTGCGCCAGGAGGAGATGCGGGTCTGCGACGAGATCCTGCACCGCTTCCTCATCTGGTGCGCGGTCGACCTCGGGCTGCCCGTGCAGTTCCACGTCGGGTACGGGGACGTCGACACTGACCTGCGCCGCGGCGACCCGCTGCTGCTCATCTCGCTGCTGCGGGCCATGGACGCGGCGGGCGCCCCCGCGCTGCTGCTGCACAACTACCCGTTCCACCGGCAGGCCGGGTACCTCGCGCAGGTGCTCCCGAACGTGTACGTGGACGCGGGGCTCGCCACGCACAACCTCGGGCACCGGGCGCCCGCGCTGATCGCTGAGCTGCTGGAGCTCGCCCCGTTCGGGAAGGTGCTGTACTCCTCCGACGCGTTCGGCCTGGCCGAGCTGTACCACCTGGGCGCGCTGCTGTTCCGGCGCGGCCTCGCGGGGCTCCTCGCGGGCGGCGTCGAGGACGGCGCCTGGACGTCCGCCGACGCCGAGCGGGTCGCGGGGCTCGTCGCCTCCGGCAACGCCCGCCGCGTCTACCGCCTCTGACCGGCGCCGTGTCGCACCGGTGCCGTGTTTGATCAGCGCCGTGTCCGATCAGCGCCGTGTCCGATCAGCGCCGTGTCCGATCGGTGCCGCGTCCGGCCGGCGGGGCGCCGCGGATACGCTCGGGGAGCGATCTTCGGGAGGTGCCCATGGCAGGACGCGAGCGGCTGCTCGTCATCGGGGGCGACGCGGCCGGGATGAGCGCCGCGTCGCAGGCGCGCAGGCGGCGCGGGCCCGGCGAGCTGGACATCACGGTCGTCGAGCGCGGGCATTTCGCGTCGTACTCGGCGTGCGGCATCCCGTACTACGTCGGCGGCGTGGTCGACGACGCGGACGCGCTGATCGCCCGGACGCCCGCCGAGTTCCGCGACCGGGGCATCGACCTGCGCCTGTGCACGGAGGCGACGGAGATCGACCCGGAGCGCGGGCGGGTGCGCGTCCGCGACGTGGACGGCGGCGGCGAGACCTGGGAGCCCTACGACCAGCTCATGATCGCGACGGGCGCGGTGCCGACCCGCCCGAGGCTGCCCGGCGCCGACGCCGAGGGCGTGCACGGCGTCCAGGTCCTCGACGACGGGATCGGCATCCGCCGCGTGCTGGAGCGCGAGAAGCCGCGCCGCGCCGTCGTCGTGGGCGGCGGCTACATCGGCCTGGAGATGGCCGAGGCGATGGTGACGCGCGGCCTCGACGTGGCGATCGTGGACGGCGCCGAGCAGCCCATGAGCACGCTCGACCCCGACATGGGCGCGCTCGTCGCGGACGCGATCCGCGGCATCGGCGTCGACCTGCACCTCGGCGACCGGGTCGAGGGCTTCGACACCGGCCCGGACGGGCGGGTGTCGGCGGTCCGCGCCGGGGGCCGCACGCTCCCCGCCGACCTGGTGATCCTCGGGCTCGGCGTCCGGCCCGGCAGCGACCTCGCCCGCGCCGCCGGGATCGAGACGGGCCCGACCGGCGGGATCGTCACCGACCGGCGGATGCGGACCCGGACCGAGCGGGTGTGGGCGGCGGGCGACTGCGTCGAGACCCGCCACCTCGTCTCCGGCCTGCCGGTCGCGATCGCGCTCGGCACGCACGCCAACAAGCAGGGCCGCGTCGCGGGGATCAACCTCGGCGGCGGCTACGCCACGTTCCCCGGCGTGGTCGGCACCGCCGTCTCCAAGATCTGCCACGTCGAGGTCGCGCGGACCGGCCTGAACGAGCGCGAGGCGGCCGCCGCCGGGTTCGACGCGCTGAGCGTCGTGGTCGAGTCCACGACGCGCGCCGGCTACCACCCGGGCGCCACCTCCATGAAGACCAAGCTGATCGCCGAGCGCCGGTCCGGGCGGCTGCTCGGCGGGCAGATCGTCGGCGAGGAGAACGCCGCCAAGCGGGTCGACGGCCTGGCCATCGCGCTGTGGCACGGGATGACCGTCGAGGAGATGACCGGTCTGGACCTCGGCTACGCGCCGCCGTTCTCGCCCGTCTGGGATCCCGTCCTCATCGCCGCCCGCAAGGCCGCCGAGCGCGTCGAGGAGGACATGCGCCGCTTCCCGTGACGCCGGCTTGATCGTTCCGGTGCCGGTTTGTCGGTGATCTCCCCTACGGTGCCGTCATGAGCACGACGGACGCCGCGGCCGAGGCCCGCCCCGACGAGAACACCCTGGTGATGCCCGACGCGTGGCTGCGCAGGCTGCACCCCCGCCGCGACCGGCCGCACGCCTGGCCGGCGGTGCCCGCCGACCGGAAGGGCGCCGAGACGGCCAGGGCGATGCTGAAGGAGTTCCGGCCGGACGTGGAGGCGGTGCTCGCGCTGCCGGGCACGCCGCCCGCGGTGGCCGAGGCCGGGCGCGCGTACCTGCGCGGCGGGCCCGACCCGCTCGGCGCCGCGGCCGTGGCCCTCGTCGCCGCGCCGCTCGGGCAGGTCATGTACACGCGGCGGGACCCGTTCATCGACGCGTGGGCCGAGGAGCACGGCGTGGTCTTCGCCGCGTGCGCCTACGTCGCCCGCGCCGGACTCTGGGCGCCCTTCGACGTCGTCCGCGGGGAGCGGCGGTGGGAAGGGGTGCGCGAGCGCCGCCCCGAGGAGAACTGGTCCGGAGGGTGGGCGCAGGAGGACGGCGCCCGGCGGCTGCGCGGCCTGCTCGCCGCCGCGGACGACGAGGTGTACGGCGAGGCCGCGGAGGGCATGGCGCGCCATCGCGGCACCCTCGTGCAGAAGGCCGTCGCCTCCTACCTGATGCCCGACCGGCGGGCCTGGTTCGCCGACCTGCTCGCCGACCCGCAGGCGACGGCGGCCGCGGTCCACCCGGCCGAGCGGTGGCTGCTCCAGTGCGCGGTGGCGGACCGCGCGGAGTTCGACGCGCTCGGGCTGGGCCTCGACTTCCAGAGCCGGAGCGCCGCCGTCATCACCAGCCTCGTGGACGGGATCGGCCCGGACGGGGTCGTGGACCTGCTGGCCGGCGCGCTCGACGACCCCTACCTCGACGGCGACACGTCGCGGACCCTGCTCGACGCGCTCGCCGTGCTGCCGGTGGACGCCGCGTTCCAGGCGCTGCTGGACCGGCTCGACCGCAAGTACGCCGAGGCCGCGGTCCTGGCGGCGGCGCGGCGGTTCCCGGCGCGGGCGCTGCGGCTCCTCGCCGCCGCGTCCGACCGCCCGGCGGCGTCCGACCTGCTGACGGTGCACGTGCGCGCCGAGGCGGCGCTCGCGAGCGAGCTGCTCCCCGCCCTCCCCGAGGCGTCCCGGGCGGCGGTCCGGGCGGCGTTGGACGCGGGAGCGCGCGTCCCGGAGGCCGATCCCGCGTCGCTGCCGCCGCTGCTCGTGGACCCGCCGTGGAACCGCCCGCGCGCGAAGTCCAAGCCGGTCGTCCTCAAGGACCTGCCCGCGCCGGGCATCCGCGCGATCGCGTGGCAGCCGGGGGAGCGGGAGGAGTGGAAGGTCGACCTGCACCACTACTGGCGGTGGGTGGAGCGGCTGGACTGGTCGACGCAGGTCGCGAAGTTCCGGAGGGGCGAGCTGCTCGACCACATGCAGCCGATGCTGTTCGTCGAGGGGCCCGAGGAACTGGTCCGGCCGCTGCTGGCCGACTGGGACCCGCCCGAGCCCTGGTACGTGGACGAGTGGATGCGCGTCGTCGTCGCCCGGTTCGAACTGGACGCGCTCGACGCCGCCGTGGCCGCGGCGCGGCGCGATCCCGCGGGCGTCGGCGTGATCCTGATGCCGTACGTGAGCGACGAGACGGCCCGGCTGATGGCGGACTGGCTCGTCCGGCTCAAGCAGGCGGGCCGCACGGCGCGCGCCTGGTTCGTCCGGCACGGCCTCGCGGCCGTCCCGGCGCTGGTGCCGCCCGCGCTCGGCAAGGCGGGCGCGGAGCGGCGGGCGGCCGAGGCCGCGCTGCGGTTCGTCGCGTCCCACCACGGCGCCGGCGGCGTCGTGGACGCGGCGCGCGCGCACGGCGACGAGGCCGCCGACGCGATCGAGGCGCTGCTCGCCGTCGATCCGCTGGAGATCCTGCCCGCGAAGATCCCCGCGGTGGGCGACTGGGCTGACGTCCGGATGCTGCCGCAGATCCTCCTCCGCGACCGCGAGCGCGCGCTTCCGGAGACGGCGGTCCCGCACGTGCTGACGATGCTGGCGATGTCGAAGCCCGGCGAGGTCTACGCCGGGGTCGGCGCCGTCCGCGAGCTGTGCGACCCGGCGTCGCTGGCCGAGTTCGGATGGGCGCTGTTCCGGCGCTGGGAGGCCAACGGCGCCCCGTCCAAGGACGGCTGGGCGCTGGCGCAGCTCGGCCTGCTCGGCGACGACGGCACCGTCCGCCGCCTCACCCCCGTGATCCGGGCCTGGCCCGGCGAGGGCGGCCACACCAAGGCGGTGACCGGCCTGGACGTCCTCGCCGAGATCGGCACCGACGTCGCGCTGATGCACCTGCACTCGATCGCGCAGAAGGTGAGGTTCAAGGGGCTCCGGACGCGCGCCCAGGACAAGATCGCGGAGGTGGCGGCCGGGCTGGAGCTGACCGCCGAGCAGCTCGCCGACCGGCTCGTCCCCGACTTCGGCCTCGACGACGCAGGGACGATGACGCTCGACTACGGTCCGCGCCGGTTCGTCGTCGGGTTCGACGAGCAGCTCAGGCCCTCCGTCGCCGACGAGGACGGCAAGCGCCGCAAGGCCCTGCCCAAGCCCGGCGCCAAGGACGACCCCGAGCTCGCGCCCGCCGCGTACAAGACGTTCTCCACGCTGAAGAAGGACGTCCGGACCGTCGCCGCCGACCTGATCGCCCGCCTGGAGACGGCGATGGTGCGGAACCGCCGGTGGTCCCTCACCGAGTTCCGGGACCTGCTCGCCGGGCATCCGCTGTTCCGGCACCTCGTCCGGCGGCTGGTGTGGATCGCCGTCGAGATGGACCAGTACAAGAGCATCACGTTCCGGGTCGCCGAGGACGGCACGTTCGCGGGCGTGCACGACACCGCCCTGAACCTCCCGGAGACGGTCGTGGTCGGCGTCGCGCACCCGGTCCACATGCAGGCCGGCGACCTGGTGGCCGCCTGGGCGGAGGTGTTCGCCGACTACGAGATCCTGCAGCCGTTCCCGCAGCTCGGACGCCCCGTGCACGAGCTGACCGACGAGGAGCGCAAGAGCGGCCACCTCGCCCGGTTCGAGGGCGCCACCGTCCCGGCCGGCCGGTTGCTCGGGCTCGTCAAGCGCGGATGGGAGCGCGGCGCGCCGCAGGACGCGGGCGTCGAGTGCTGGATCTCGCGTCCCGCCGGGACGGGCCGGCACGTCGTCATCGACCTCGACCCGGGCATCCCCGTCGGCGAACCGGACGCGCTGGGCGACCAGACGCTGCGGCAGGTGTGCCTGTGCCGCCGCCAGGACGACCTGTGGATGCACCACGGGAACCCGCTGCCGTTCGGCGAACTCGACCCGGTCACCGCGTCCGAGGTCATCGCCGATCTGACCGCGCTCACCGCCGACGCCCGCTGAGAGGGACCGCCGTGAACGACGCCGCATTGAACGCCGTGCCGGACGCGCCGCTCGACGCGCTGCCCGCCGACCTCGTCGACCCGCCGTGGCTGCGCAAGCCCGCCGCGCCGAAGGCCGCGGCGGGCGGCGCGGCGGGGGACACGGTCGTGCCCGGCCTCGAACCGCCGGGCGACCGGCGCATCGTCTGGGAGCCGGACGAGCGCGAGCGGTGGGCGGCGATGCGGCCCTACGGCGGGCCGTGGGCGGACGGCGACTGGGAGCGGGAGGCCGAGAAGGTCCGCGACGGGTCGATGTACCTGCCGAGCCAGGCCGGGTTCCTGGCGAGCGCGCCCGAGCACCTCGCCCGCCCGCTGCTGGCCGCCTGGGAGCCGCCCCCGGTGACCTGGGACTTCGACCATTCGCTGAAGCCGATCGTCGCGCGCTTCGAGGAGGCGGCGTGGGACGTGTCGGTCCGGATGGCGCGGGCCAACCCGTTCGGGACCGGGCCCGTCCTCCTGCCGTTCCTGGGCGCGGACGTCGCCCGGCTGATGGCCGACTGGCTCTACCGGCTCAAGTCGGCGCAGAAGGTGTCCCGGACGTGGTTCGCCCGGCACGGGCTCGGCGCCGTCCCGTACCTGGTGCCGGACGCGCTGGGCAAGCGCGTCGGCCCGCGCCGCAACGCCGTCCACGCCCTGCGCCTCATCGAGGGTGACGTCGTCGGCGCGGCCGGAGCGCACGGCGAGGAGGCCGCGGAGGCCGTCGCCGCGCTGCTCGCGGACGCGCCGGCGCAGGCCGAACCCGCCCACAAGCGGCCGAAGCCGCCGGACCTGCCCCGCTGGCTGGACACCGAGGCGCTGCCCCGGCCCGTCCTGCGGGACGGGCGCCGCCTGCCGCCCGGCGCCGCCCGCAACCTCGTCCACCTCTGGGCGATGGCGCTGCGCCCGGACGCGTTCCCCGGCGCGCACGAGGCCGCCGAGGAGACCGCCGCGCTGTGCGATCCGGCGTCCCTCACCGCCTTCGCCTGGGCGCTCTTCGAGGCGTGGCGGGACGCCGGGACGCTGGGCCGGTCCGCGTTCGTCCTGCCCGCGCTCGGCCGGTTCGGCGACGACGAGACCGTCCGCCGCCTCACCCCGCTGATCAAGGAGTGGCCCGGCCAGTCCGGGCACGACCGCGCCGCCGCGGGCCTCGACGTGCTCGCCGCGATCGGCACCGACCTCGCCCTGCTGCACCTCGACGGCATCGCGCGGAGCGGCCGCTACAAGGGGTTGCAGCGGCAGGCGCAGGCCAGGCTGCGCCAGGTCGCCGCGCGCAAGGGGCTCAGCGACGGGCAGCTCGCCGACCGGCTGGTCCCCGACCTCGGCCTCGACGACGCCGGGACGATGACGCTCGACCACGGCCCGCGCCGCTTCACCGTCGGCTTCGACGAGCTGCTCCGGCCCTACGTCACCGGCGAGGACGGCAAGCGCCGCAAGACCCTCCCCAAGCCCGGCCCCGGCGACGACCCGTCCGCCCACCAGCGGTTCACGGCCCTGAAGAAGGACGTCCGCACCGTCGCGTCCGTCCAGATCGCCCGGCTGGAGACCGCGATGGTCGAGGGCCGCACCTGGACGCCCGCCGAGTTCGCGGCGTTCCTCGTCCGGCACCCGCTGATGTGGCACATCGCGCGCCGCCTGGTCTGGACGTCCGGCGGCACCGCGTTCCGGCTCGCCGAGGACCGCACGCCCGCCGACGTCCGCGACGACGCCTTCGAGGTCTCCGCGGACGTGCGGATCGCCCACCCGCTGCTGCTCGGCGACGCCCTGGCGGCCTGGGCGGAGGTGTTCGCCGACTACGAGATCGTCCAGCCGTTCCCGCAGCTCGCCCGGCCCGTGCACACCCTCGCGGAGGGCGCGGGCCGCGACGGCCGCCTCGCCCGCTTCGAGGGGCTGCGCGTGCCCTACGGGAAGATCCTCGGCCTGACCCGGACGGGCTGGGAGCGCGGCGCCGCCCTCGACGGCGGCGTCCAGCGCTGGATCTCCCGCCGCGCCGGCGCCCACCACGTAGTCGTCCAGCTCGATCCCGGCATCGTGGCCGGCTACGTCGACCTGCACCCCGAGCAGAGGCTGGAGCACGTCTGGATCGCACCCGCGCCCGGCGAGTACGACCCGGCGCTCCCCGCCGAGAACGGCTTCGCCGCCGCCGACCCGGTCCTGCTGTCAGAGATCCTCGCCGACCTCGCGGGCCTCGGCTGACGGGGCCTTCCCGGCCTCGTCGAGGGCGGCGAGGACGTCGGCGACGAGGTCGCCGGTGTTCTCCACGCCGACAGAGAACCGGACGAACCCCGGATCCACGGCGTCGCCGCCCCAGCGCCCCCTGCGCTCGGCGGAACTGTGCACCGACCCGAAACTCGTCGCCTGGTTGACGAGCCGCATCGCGCCGAGGAAACGCTCCGCGAACGCCTCGTCCGGAAGCACGAACGAGACGACGCAGCCGAACCGCCGCATCTGCCTCGCCGCGATCTCGTGGGACGGGTCGTCCGCCAATCCCGGATACCGCAGCCCGGCGACCTCCGGCCGTTCCCGCAGCGCCTCCGCCAATGCCATCGCATTGACGGCCTGGCGGTCCAGGCGCAATTCCAGCGTGGCCAGGGAACGGTGCGCTAGCCACGCCTCCATCGGCCCCGGAACGGCGCCGACCGTCTTGCGCCACAGCCGCACGCTCTCCGCCAGCGCCGCGTCCCGCGTCGCGACGTGCCCGAGCAGCAGGTCCCCGTGCCCGGTCAGCGCCTTGGTGTCGCTGGCCACCGAGAAGTCCGCGCCGAGGTCCAGCGGGCGCTGCCCGAGCGGCGTCGCCAGGGTGTTGTCGACCGCGACCAGCGCGCCCGCCTCGTGCGCCGCCTCGACCAGACGCGCGATATCGCACACGTCCAGATTCGGATTGGACGGCGTCTCCAGCCACACCAGCCGGGCGCCGTCGAGCAGTTCGATCTGCGCGTCCCCCGCCGTCGGCGCCATCCGCACGACCGCCCCGTACGATTCGAGCCGCTCCTTCAGCGCCCGCGTCGTCTGGTAGCAGTCGTCCGGCAATACGACCACGTCACCGGACCGCACCTGCGACAGCAGCACCGCCGCGATCGCCGCCATTCCCGACGAGAAGGAAACGACGTCGGCGCCGCCCTCCAGTTCCCCGATCGCCGCTTCCAACAGCGTCCATGTCGGATTGGTGTCGCGCCCGTACGTGTAAGGCCCGACCGGCTCGCCCGGCAGATGGAAATGCGCCGCGAAGACCGGCCCCGGCAACGGCGGCGCGTACTTCTTCGCGGGCGGCCTCCCGGCACCCACCGCCAGCGTCCCGTCCCCAAGCTCACGCGTCACACGTCCTCCTCTTCGTCGCCACCATCGTCCCGCACGCCTCCCACCAGCACGAAAACGCCCCGGGCCGACCGCCCGCGCCACCACGACGCCGGCCGCCCGCACGTCCGAGCACGGCCCCGCGAGCCGTCCCACCGAATCACGGAACCACGGCGTCCCGTCCACGACCACCACCATGACGCTCTCCCCGACGTGCGGCGCCGACCGGTGGGACAACCGCAGCAGCGGTGGATCCCCGAGCCGCAGCGCGACCGTCCACCCCTTCCCGGCCAGCTCGCCCGCCAGCGCGTCGAGGTACCGCAGCGCGTTCACCGGGCCGTCCACACGACGCCGCCGTTCAACCGCGCCGCCTCCGCGACCTCACCGAGGTCGATGTACGCGCCGCGCCCGATGAGGCTGACCCGCACCCGCCGGACGACGCCGCGCGCCCCGCCCGGCGCCCCGCGCAGCGCCGCGTCCACATGCCGCGCCACGGTCGCCCAGTCGTCCGACACCCCGCCCGCCGACGCCTCCGGCACGTCCCACGAGTAGAGCACCGGCGGCTCGCAACACCCCCGCCTCATGCACCCTCCGCATCCGTCTCGCATTCCGTAACGAGACGAACACGTTAAGTACGGTTCCGCGCCCTCGGTTTCGCCCCCGAAACCCGCCGCGACTCAACGCTCAGGCGAGGTTCATACGCCAGGCCAAACCGCGCAGGTCGCGGTTGACGGCGCGGTCGTGGAGGTCGGCGACGAGGTCGCGCACCAGCGGGTTCTTGTACACCTTCACCGGCGCGTGCTTCTCGGCCTGGCGCAGCTCGCGGACGGCCTCCCTCGGCTTGCCGAGCATCGCGAAGGCACGCGCCTTCTCGATGAAGAGCGCGGCCCTGCGGGTCCTGGAGGGGAGCGCCTCGACGTCGACGCGGGACGCGGCGTCCACCGCCGTCTCCGGGTCGGCGGCCTCCACGGCGAGCATCGCGCGCCAGACGCCGACGTTCGCCGCGCCGAAGCTCTGCCAGCCGTCGCCGGGGGACGACTCGGGCTGCTCGCCGATCCGCGCGGCGGTCCGCTCCGCCTCCTCGACGTGCCGCGCCGCGGCGGCGTGGTCGGCCTGCACCTGGCATGCGAGGGCGGCCGAGAGCTGCAGCATGCCGTACACCTCGTGCGCGGTGCGGTCGTCACCGAGATGCGGCTCCAGCCGTCCGGCGGTCCGCGCCGCGTCCCGCATCGGCCGCGACAGCGCGGCGGCCGGACGGGAGTGCGCGCGGGCGAAGGCGGCCGCCGCGGTCATGACGGGATCGTCGAGCAGGCGGGCGGCGTGCCCGGCGCGGTCCGCCGCGATCCAGGCCAGGTCGACCTGCCCGAGGTTGCGCAGCATGAACGTCGCCGCGGTGCACGTCTCCACCAGCAGCCGCAGTGCCGCCGCCCGCTCCGCCTCGTCGCCCGCCGCCGCGTGGACGTGCAGCTCCGCCACCACCGGCGGCAGCGTCACCCCGAGCCCGGGGTAGTCCGACGTGCGGCGCTGCCGCCGGATCCGCCCCTCGATCAGGTCGGTCAGCGCGCCGAGAGGCCGGGCGGGGACGTCCGGCGGATCGTCCAGCGCCGTGTCGAGGAGGACCTCCCGCAGCCGCACCGCGTCACCGTACGCGCGCTCCTTCGGGCGGATGATCGGAGCCGGCTCGCCCATGAGGTCGGAGGGGGAGACCTGGAGGGCTTCGGCGAGGGCGCGGATGTCGCTGCGCCGTTCGAGCCGCAGGTGCCCGTTCTCCACGCGGGACAGCCATCCCTTGGTGCGTCCCACGAGCCCGGCGAGCACTTCGAGCGACATGCCCCGGTACAGCCGGGCGGCGCGGATGTTGTCGCCGATGCGCCGCACGTCGTCCGTCATGGTCGACCACCCCGATCATCCAACGTACGCCGGACCGCGCAGGATAGGGGGTGGCGGCGGGGCGGGGTTTCCGTGCGGAAACGGGGACGGCGCGAATCCTTTCGGGGGGTCGGGGCCTCCTATGGGCGTGCCGGTGGACCGGCCGGCACGGAACGGAGGTCATCATGATCGTCGCAGTGGCCGTCGCGGGTGCGGCGGTGCTGGTGTGCGTGTGCACCGCCACCGTCGTGCGGCGCAGGAGGAGGGCGCGTGGCTGAGCGGGCCTGGCCGGGGGAGCGGCTGGTCGCCGCGGCGCAGCGGGGCGACGCCGAGTCGATCGCGGCGCTGGTGTCGGGGTCGCACCCGCACGTCCGGCGGTTCGCGCACGCGTTGTGCGCGTCGCCGCAGGACGCCGAGGACGCCGCGCAGGAGGCGCTGATCATCCTGTACCGGAAGATCGGGACGCTGCGGGCGTCGGGCGCGCTGGCGTCGTGGATGTTCCGGATCGTCCGCAACGAGTGCCTGCGCCGGGCGCGGCCCGTGCTCGGGGTACGGGACGTCCCGGACGGCGTGGTGCCGTCGGCGGAGGACGACGTGCTGCGGCGGCTGGAGGCCGAGCGGGTCGCGGCGGCGATCGCCGCGCTGCCCGCGGACCAGCGGCGCGTCCTGATCATGCGGGACGTGCAGGGGATCCCGGGAAGGATGACCGCCGGCGCGCTCGGGCTGAGCGTGCCCGCGATGAAGTCGCGGCTGCACCGGGCGCGGGCGGCGGTCCACGAGGCGCTGGAGGGCGGCCATGTCGGGTGAACCGCTGGGACGGCATCTGGTGCGGGGCGCGGTGGGGTTCGGTGCGCTCGCGGGCGCGGTCGCGCTCGTCCCCTTGATCGGGATCGCCGGGCTGGTCCTGGCGCCGGTCGGCCTGGTGGCGCTGCGGGGCTGCCCGGCCTGCTGGTTCATGGGGCTCGCCGAGGCCCTGTCCAGGGGCCGCCTTGAGCGGACGTGCGAGGACGGCGTGTGCGAGCTGACGGAGGTTTCGGGGCGTTCCCGGGCACGTCACTAAACGTCGGTGGATTGTCGGCGCGCTCCTCTACCGTTGGGCGGCATGGAAGATCACCTCCCGGCGGGAGCGCGCCGGCGGTCCCGCAGGCGCGGAGCCGCGGCGGCCGGGCGATGAGCGGCGGCGCGGGCGCGGCGGGGGCGCGCGTTCCGGAGGCGTCCGCCGCGGAGCTGCCGCGGATCCTCGCGGTGCCGCCCTGGGAGGGGTTCGAGCAGCCGGTGCTCGCCGGCCTCGCGGCGCCGGACCCGCGGACCGCCTGGCGGGACGGTGAGCGGGACGAGTGGCGGGACGGCGATCCGGGCGCGGTCGCCGCACCTCCGGAGGCCGGCGCGGAAACGCTCGCCCGCATGGTCCGGGACGGCGGTGACGGCGCCGTCGGCGCCATGCTGCACGGTCCCGAGGACGTCGTGCGTCCCCTCCTCGCCGGCTGGAAGCCGCCGGAACGGCACGACGCCTTCCGCTGGATGCGGGTGCTGCTCGCCCGCTACGAGATGGACGCGGTCCCGCCGGCGGCGCACCTCGTGAAGAAGTCGCCGAGGTCGGGCGGGCTGCTGGCGCCGTTCCTGGACGCCAGGGTGGCGGTGCTGATGGGCGGGCTCCTCGGCCGCGGCGACGACTCCGAGGCCCGCTGGTGGTTCCGCCGGCACGGGACCGCCGCCGTCGCCCACCTCGTCCCCGCCGCACTCGGCACCGCGAAGACGGCGCGGCGGTCCGCCGAGCGGGCGCTGCGGCATCTGGCGGAGTGCGGCGAGCCGTCCGGTGGCGAGGCCGTCGTGGCCGCGGCACGCGCCGCGCACGGCGACGCGGCCGCCGAGGCGGTCGCCCGCCTGCTCGCCGCCGACCCGCTGGAGACGGGCCTCGCCCGGCCGCCGAAGCCGCGCGGCTGGGCGGACCCCGAGGGGCTGCCGCGGGTCCTGCTCGCCGGCGGCCGGAGCGCGCTCACCGCCGACGCGACGCGCCACCTCCTGGCGCTGCTCGCGCTGCCGCCCGCCTCCGGGCTGGCGAGGGTGAAGGAGGCGTGCGACCCGGCGTCGCTCGCGGAGTTCGGCTGGGCGCTGTTCCGCCGATGGCAGGACGCCGGCGGGCCGTCCCAGGACGGCTGGGCGCTCGCCCGCCTCGGCTGGAGCGGCGACGACGGGACCGCCCGGCGCCTGGCGCCCGTCATCCGGGCCTGGCCGGGCGAGGGACGGCACGCCCACGCGCTGACCGGCCTCGACGTGCTCGCCGAGATCGGGACCGGCGCCGCGCTGGCGCAGCTGGACGGCATCGCGCGGAAGTCGAGGTTCGCGGGCGTCCAGGACGCCGCGAGCCGCAAGGTCCGGGAGGTCGCCCGCGGCCTCGGCCTCACCCCCGACCAGCTCGCCGACCGGCTCGTCCCCGGCTTCGGCCTGGACGCAGCCGGCACCCTGACGCTCGACTACGGCCCGCGCCGCTTCACCGTCGGGTTCGACGAGGCGCTCAGGCCGGTCGTCACCGACCAGGACGGCGCGCCCCGCAAGGCGCTGCCGAAGCCCGGCGCGAAGGACGACCCCGCCCTCGCGCCCGCCGCGTACGAGGCGTTCGCGGAGCTGAAGAAGGACGTCCGCGACGCGGCCGCCGGCCTCCTGCTCCGCTTCGAGAAGGCGATGGTGGAGCGGCGCCGGTGGACGTCCGCCGAGTTCCGCGCGTTCGTGACCGGCCATCCGCTCGTCCGGCGGTTCGCGAGCGGCCTGGTCTGGATCGCCGCGATCGGGGACGCCGCGACCGGGGACGGTGCGGCGGCCTTCAGGATCGCCGAGGACGGCACGCTCGCCGATTCCGGTGACGACGCCTTCGACCTCCCCGAGGGCGCGGCCGTCGAGATTGCGCACCCGGTGCGGCTCGGCGGCGCGGGCGTCGCGGCCTGGGCCGAGGTGTTCGCCGACTACGCGATCCTGCAGCCGTTCCCGCAGCTCGGACGGCCCGTCCACGCGCTCACCGCCGAGGAGCGCGAGAGCGGGCGGCTGCGGCGCTTCGAGAACCTGAAGGTGCCGTACGAGGCGGTCCTCGCGCTCGCGCGCCGCGGCTGGGACCGTGGCCGCCCCCAGGACGGCGGCGTCGAGCGGTGGATCACCCGGTTCGCGGCCCACAGGCGATGCGTCGTCGTCGAGCTGGACCCCGGCATCTACACCGGGGACGTCACCGCGTCCGCCGACCACCAGACCCTGAGACACGTGTGGCTCGGCGAGAAGCCGGCCCTGTACCGCACACGCGCCTCGAACGACGCCCCGCCGAGCTTCGGGGAGCTCGACCCGGTCACCGCGTCCGAGATCCTCGCCGACCTGACCGCCCTCACCGAATCCGCCGCCTGACCCGGAACGGACACCATGCCTGAAGAGACCGCCGACCACCAGAGACCGCCCGCGGAGGTGCGGTTCGCCGACGAGCTGGAACGGCTCCGCGAGCACGACGACGGGCCGCGCCCGCCCGGCTGGGCGCTGAGCCTGACCGGGGCCCGCCGGTTCATCGTCGGCGACGACGCGCTCGGCGTGACCCGCAAGTTCGTCGGGGACACCGCGCTGATCGACCGCGCGCTGGTCACCCTCGCCACGAGCCGCGGGCTGATGCTGGTCGGGGAGCCCGGCACCGCGAAGTCGCTGCTGTCGGAGCTGATCGCGGCGGCGGTGTCCGGGACGTCCACGCTGACGATCCAGGGCGGCGCGGCGACCACCGAGGACCAGATCAGGTACTCGTGGAACTACGCGCTGCTGGTGTCGGAGGGGCCGTCGACGCGGTCGCTGGTGCCGGCGCCGCTGCTGACCGGGATGGCCGAGGGGAGGGTCGTCCGGTTCGAGGAGATCACCCGCTGCCCGCTGGAGGTGCAGGACTCGCTGCTGTCGCCGCTGTCCGACCGCGTCCTCGCCATCCCGGAGCTGTCCGGGCCGGAGTCGATGGTGTTCGCGCGGGAGGGGTTCAACGTCATCGCGACCGCGAACACCCGCGACCGCGGCGTCAACGAGATGAGCGCCGCGCTGAAGCGGCGGTTCAACTTCGAGACGGTGTTCCCGATCGCCGACTTCGCGACCGAGCTGGACCTGGTCGAGCGGGAGGCGGCGCGGCTGCTGGAGCGCAGCGGCGTCGGCGTCGCGCCGCGCCGCGACGTCCTGGAGGTGCTGGTCACCACGTTCCGGGAGCTGCGGAACGCCACCACCGAGGAGGGCCGGCCGATGGACCGGCTGTCGGCCGTGATGAGCACGGCGGAGGCGGTGTCGGTCGCGCACGCGGTCGGCGTGCGGGGCTGGTTCCTGCGCGGCGAGCCCGGCGGCGCCGCCGACATCGTCGAGTGCCTCGCCGGGACGGCCGCCAAGGACAGCGCGGACGACCTGACCCGGCTGCGCCGCTACCTGGAGCAGGCCGCCGGCCGGCGCGACGGGGAGCAGTGGAAGGCGCTGCACGCGGCCCGGCACCGGCTGCCCGGCTGATGGCCGTCACGTTCATCGGCGTCCGGCACCACAGCCCGGCGTGCGCGCGGCTCGTCCGCGACACCATCGCGCGGCTGCGCCCCGCGTACGTGCTCGTCGAGGGCCCCGCCGACTTCAACGGGCGGCTGGACGAGCTGCTCCTCGGCCACGCGCCGCCGATCGCGATCTACAGCTTCCACCGGGACGCCGAGCGGGTGCACGCGTCGTGGTCGCCGTTCTGCGACTACTCGCCGGAATGGGCGGCGCTCAACGCGGGCCGGGCCGCCGGTGCGGAGCTGCGGTTCATCGACCTGCCCGCGTGGCATCCCGCGTTCGCCGAGCGCGGCAACCGGTACGCCGACGCCGAGCGCCGCTACGCCGACGCCACCGAGCGGCTGTGCCGCGAGTTCGCCGTCGACAACACCGACGTGCTGTGGGACCACCTGTTCGAGATCGACGCCGACGACCTGCCCGCGCGCCTCGACGCGTACTTCGACCTGGTGCGCGGCGAAGCGGAGCCGGGGCCCGACGACTCCGCGCGCGAGTCGTACATGGCCGCGTGGGTCCGCGCGGCGCGGGCCGACGCGGGGGACCGGCCGGTCGTCGTGGTGACCGGCGGGTTCCACAAGCCCGCGCTGGAAGCCCTCACCCGCAGCGGCGGCACCGGATGGCCGGAGGTCCCCGCGCCGGAGGAGAGCGCGACGGGCGGTAGCTTCCTCGTCCCGTACTCGTTCCGGCGGCTCGACGCGTTCACCGGCTACCAGTCCGGCATGCCGTCGCCGGAGTACTACCAGCGGCTCTGGGAGGACGGCCCGGACGGCGCCGCCGCCGCGCTGACCGAGACCGTCGTGACGCGGCTGCGCGAGCGCAGGCAGGTGGTGTCGACCGCCGACCTGATCGCCGCGCGGACCCTCACCGAGGGCCTCACCCGGCTGCGCGGCCACCGCTCGCCCGCCCGCACCGACCTGCTCGACGGGCTGGTGTCCGCGCTGGTCGGCGAGGACCTCGACCAGCGGCTGCCGTGGACGGCGCGCGGCCCCCTCGCGCCGGGCGCGCACCCCGCCGTCGCCGAGATGGTGGCCGCGCTGAGCGGGAACCGCGTCGGCCGCCTGCACCGCGACACGCCCGCGCCGCCGCTCGTCCACGACGCCGCCGCCGAGCTGGAACGGCTCGGCCTCGCCGCCGGCGGCCGGATCACGCTGAAGCTGACCACCGCGCGGGGCCTGGAGCGCAGCCGCGCGCTGCACCGGCTGCGCGTCCTCGGCGTCCCCGGCGCCCGCCGCGAATCGGGCCCGGCGACCGGCGCCGACCCGGAGCTGGAGGAGGTCTGGCAACTCGACCCGTCCGACCCCGACGGCGCCCGGCTCGCCGCGCTGATCGAGGCGGGCGCCTACGGCCCGACCCTCGGCGACGCCGCGGCGGCCGCCCTGGACGAGCGGAC